>CALEYM010000001.1 GCA_937926185.1 uncultured Bacteroidota bacterium
ATCGGAACCCGAAACCCGCTAACCCGAAACCCGCCAACCTGTATAAAGTTAATCCAGTGCCGGCTCGGCTACCCGTCCGGCTGAATTCAAAGAGCGGAATCCTTTCATCAAACCGCGTTTGGCGTCGCGTACAAAGCCGGTGATTTCCTCGCGGTAAGGCGACGATTCAATTTCCACCTCTATGGTCGCCAGGGCTTTTTTCACGCTAAGCCCCCGGACGAACAGGAAGCGGTAAATATCTTCGATATGATGAATGGCGTCGGGCGAAAACTTGGCACGCTGCAAACCCACCCGGTTGACGCCGGCGTAGGAGAGCGGTTCACGGGCGGCCATCACGTAAGGCGGCACGTCTTTGCGCACCAGGGAGCCGCCGCCGATCATTACGTGGCTGCCAATACGGACGAACTGGTGTACCGCCACCATACCACCCAGGCGGGCGTAGTTGCCGATGTCGATATGGCCGGCCAAGGTAACGTTGTTGGCGAGGATGGAGCCTTTGCCAATAAAACAGTCGTGGGCCACGTGAACGTAAGCCATCAGCAGACAAGCGTCGCCGATCACGGTGCGGCCCGCCTCGATGGTGCCCCGGTTCAGGGTGCAACATTCGCGGATGATGACATTATTGCCGATTTCCAGCGTCGTGTTCTCGCCTTTATATTTCAGGTCCTGGGGGATGGCGCTCACGACCGCGCCGGGAAAGATTTTACAATTGTTGCCGATGCGCGCGCCGTCGAAAATGGTCACATTGTTGCCAATCCAGCAATTATCGCCGATGACTACGTTTTCTTCAATAACCGAAAACGGACCAATCGTAACGTTCTTTCCTATTTTGGCGTTGGGGTGGATAAATCGCATGCCATTAGCGTAGCTCATGGAATAAGCTGGGTTTTGAAGGCAAAGGCGAAACACCGCGACAAAGGGGGGCCGGTTTGTTTCACTTCTCCCGGTTAACAAAATCTCAGACCCCGTTGGCGTTGGTATCTTTGTTCCTGCGGACAATCTGCGCCGTGAGCTCTCCTTCCGATACTATTTTATTGCCCACATAAGCTGTGCCCTGCATGTGAACGATACCGCGCCGAATGGGTTCGAGCAGTTCCAATTTAAGGATTAAAGTGTCGCCGGGGACGACTTTTGCTTTAAATTTGGTATTATCGATTTTTAAGAAATATGTATCCCAGTTGCCCGGATCGCTCACGTTGTTCAGGGCCAGGATGCCGCCTGTCTGGGCCATGGCCTCGATTTGCAATACGCCGGGGAATATGGGGTTATCGGGGAAGTGGCCCTGAAAAAACGGCTCGTTCATCGTCACGTTTTTGATGCCGACCACGTGGGTTTCGCTGAGTTCGACGATTTTGTCGACCAGTAAAAACGGAAAACGGTGCGGAAGTATTTGGCTGATCTGTACGACGTCGTACAGCGGCTCTTTGTCGGCATCGAATTTGGGGATGCCAAGCAGGCGCCGTTTTTCCGTCAGGTGTTTTTTGAGTATCCTGGCAAATTCGACATTTGCCGTATGGCCGGGTTTAGTGGCCACGATTTTGCCGCGAATGGGTTTGCCGATCAGGGCCAGGTCACCGATCACATCCAGCAGTTTATGCCGTGCCGGTTCGTTCTGGAAGTGCAGTTTTACGGTGTTCAGCACGCCCTCGGAGTCTATTTTGATCGATTGTTTGCCCATTTTGCGGGCCAGGTCGTCCAGTTCGCTTTGATCCATCCGGCGGTCGGCGATCACGATGGCGTTGTTGAGGTCGCCGCCTTTGATCAGGCCCATTTCCAGCAATTTTTCCAGTTCATGCACAAAAACGAAGGTGCGGCAATTGGCAATTTCATCCACGTATTCCGATATGCTGTGCAGCGCGGCAAATTGTTGGCCCAGGACTTTGGAATTAAAATCGATCATGACCGTGGCCTCGAAAGAATCGGCCGGTAGGGCCAGTAATTCGATGCCCATGATCTCATCTTTGTAGGAAATTGGTTCGGTGACCACGAAATAGTCCCGCTCGGCGTCCTGTTCTTCAGGGCTTGCTTCCAACAGCGCCCGCACAAAGGGCATGGAAGTGCCGTCCATGATGGGGATTTCAGGCCCGTCGATTTCCATCAATACGTTGTCGATATTGAGGCCGGCGAGCGCCGATAACACGTGCTCCACGGTAGCGACCTGGGCGTCGCCGCTGCGCAGGGTGGTGCCCCGGTTGGTGGAGCTCACCAATTTGACATCAGCCGGTAACACGGGCTGGTCGGGCAGGTCAATTCGCTGAAAACGGTAGCCGTGATTGACCGGCGCGGGTTTAAATGTGAGGGTAACCTGTTTGCCCGTATGCAAGCCCACTCCCTTTACGGATACAGGCGTTTTAATGGTGGATTGTTTCATAACCCGGTAAAAAGTGATTTCAGCCGGCAAAGGTACGTTGCCGTTGCCGGAAAAATGCTAAATCCTTTCCTGGAGTGCGTTTATCCGGCGCCGGAGGGGTGTTT
>CALEYM010000002.1 GCA_937926185.1 uncultured Bacteroidota bacterium
GATCTTTTTTGCCTGTTGTTTTTCAGCCTGCGTATCCACTTCCCTGCCGTCGGTAATTATCCCCGAACACCCCGGTTCTTTTGATGCGGGCTTGTCCCTTGGCCTGATCGGTTTTCAGGCAGATGTTCAATATGCCGTGGGCTCCACCCTGGTTGCGGGTGGAGCCTACAGTCTTTATACAGGCCCGGGTCCGGTAAATTATGGCGAGGCCCGGCTGGGCGCTGTTGTACGCAACCGTTCCCGCATGCTCACGGCAGCGTTCGGTCACGGCAAATTCAACCTGAACATTGGTTTCCCCACCGGGGGCCTGGACAATAGCGTTGACCGGTACTACGGCCATTTTCACAAAGCCTCACTGGCCTGGAACCATCAACATCCTTTTAAAAAAGGTATTTTTGGTATTGTGCTCCAGGCTGCCACCTGGTGGGGAACCGGCAGCGGCGTTTGCGGCGACCCGGGTTGCCACAATGAGTTTCACAACCGGCGGTTTACCCTGCCTTTGAGCCTCACACCCATGTTCTATCTGCGGGTAGGCAAGGAACGGGAAATGGCCATTTCCGGCGGCGCCACATTGAGCCTGCGGTCGTCCACCGTCGGCGGTTTGGGCGATGCGGATTTTTTCCTGAACCCGGCGGTGGTTGCAGTGGGGTGGGTGGTACCTGTGAGATGAATGAAATTTTCACAAAAATGCGGTTTTCTCCTATCCATTCCGCAATTATCCCGCTCTTTGTCCCGATTTTCCCCCGTTACAGCACAAACCGCAGCGTCGCGCGAAACGTCAGGTTATCTTTCCAATTATCCGCCTTCAAGCCGCCCCAGCGGTAAAACACGGCGCCGCCAAGCCCTATGTGCGCTATGTCGAGGTAATTCAACCGCAACAGATTGTCGAGCTGAATACCCGACTCCAGCAGGGCTGGAGAGGCCGGGCGGAAACCCAGGTCGCGGTGGAGTTCGGGGTGCGTCAGTTCACCCCAGGCAGCGTGTTGCAGCAGCGTCAGGAAGGGCGCCGATCTTTTGTGTTGATATAACACGGGGCCGACTTCCTGGGCAAAATAAAAATTGACAAAGCGGTTGGCCAGAAACAGGGTATCGGGCAAGGCCTGGAAAGTATTAGGCAATACAAAGAAATTAAGACCGCCGCCCGTCTGGTTCAGGGTGAACAATCTGGCCAGGGGCGCATCCGCCGAAGCCAGGCCGGCCTCGACGCGCCAGCGGCTGCGACCCAGGCGGCCCAGAAAAAACGAGTGATACACGGCTGCTGTCCAGCGTTCGTAACCCGCTCCCCTGCCGGCAGCCGCTGCCCCGGCATCCTTCCATTCCCCGCGCGTGTAGGCCAGTTCGAGCACGGGCATGCGTTGGATGGTGCCGATATCGGCGCCCAGAAAAGTGCCGCTGCGCTCGCCGTTGGCATAGCGCAGGAAAACGGCGCCTTCCGTAAACCGGAACCGCCCGGTCAGATCCGCATCGGAGCTGCCATACCGGTAAGCATAGCCGGGTTCCAGTTCCTGGCGCCGGAACGTACCGGAAAACGAAAAATAGCGCCCCAGGCGGCTGCTCAGCGTGGCGAAATATTCGTCGATCTTGTCCATCCGGCTGGCGTACAAAGCGCGGTTGACCAGGGCGGGCGGCGGCAGTTCATAGCTCGCACCCGGCTCCTGCAGATCGCGGCGCCAGCCCAGGCGCAATTGGGTGTGCCCGGCCGGAATGATCCGCCAGAGGGCATAGCCGCCGTATTTCCAGGCTTTGTCGCGAAAACCATACCCCACATTGGCGCCCAGTTCAAGCCGGCGCCGCGGGTGCAGGGGGCGCGTCTGGGCAGTACTCAGGCCGATGCCCAGGCGGGTACCCTCGTATTCGTTGAACCGGAGCAGGTGGCGCAGATCGATAGCGAGCGGCAAACGCCCGAGTGGCGCCAGGCCGGTGACCAGCATATCCATGACCGCGGAAAACCGGTCGAAATTTTTGGCCGCGCCGAGGCTGTCGAGCCGCTGGTATGTCCGCAGTTCTTTGGCGTTGAGGGGCGCCAGGGCCCGCCAGCGCGTCCAGGAACTGTCGGTGCGGTCTTCGGCTTCGGGGTGCATGAGTACGGGCATTTCCGGGTTGAAATCGCGCGCCCGAAGCGGCACATCCAACGCTACGCCGGTGATAAAACTCCTGCCGGCAGCCCTTACCCCGGTATACGGCGCGGGGTATTTTTTAAACTCCATTTCAAAGTTCAACTGCGCGGGAAACCACTCTTCGGTCGACCGTCCACCCCCGATGTCCCGGGGCAGGCTGTCCACCGTCTGCCGTCTGCCGTCTGCCGTCACCAATTGGTAGGCCTGTTCGATGGTGAGCTCGAGGTTGCCCGGCTGAGCCGGCCGGGCGCGCACGTTTTGAATGGCCCAATGCCGCGAATGGAGGTGCAGCACGCCTTCGAGCCCGTCAAAAACTTTGCCTCGGCGCGGGTGGAAGGAAATTGCCCAGACCGTGTCGGGGCCGGCGTACAGGGTGTCTTCGATGTGAAAAAAATACAGGTCTGGGCTGCCGGGACTGACGGGGTTGACGAAATTCTTGTCGATGATGGTCAGGTAGTCGCCGTAAAATGAGAAAGGCTGCACCATGTTAGCCAGGGCGACCAGGCCGGCATTGGTGAATCCACTGACCCGGTTGAGCAGTACGGTTTCCTGTACCTGATTGGGAAAACGGAAGGCGCGTTCGGTCACGCTTTCCATCAGTAAGGCGTGGTTTTCCCGCATGTTCTGTTCCAGCCGGTCGAATCTTTCGCGGGCTTCCCGGATTTCGGTTTTGCTGCTGTCTTTTCCGGCCAGCCGTTCTTCAAAAACATTCCGCCTGGGCACGACGTCGAACAGGATTTTATTGTAGGTTTTGCAGGTGTAGGAATTGCGCAATTCCGGGTTGTTGCGTTTGCGATTGGCAATGGCTTTCCGGATGAGCCGGTCGGCCGGGTTTTCACCGGCCAGTACGGTGGCCTCGGGCAGGGCATAGTCGGCGGGTTGCAGCGTGATGGCGAGTACCTGGCCGGGTGTTTTTTCCCAAAAGCCGGCTGCCAAAATCAGCGGTTCGTACCCGACATAGCGGAAGCCAAGCGTCCGGATTGCAATATTCGTTTCAATGAAGAAGCGACCCTCGATGTCGGTCAGTACACCTTTACCGGGTTCATTGTTTATCAATACCGTTACAAAAGCAAGGGGATTGCCCTGGGGGTCGGTTACAAGGCCGCGCAGGTTTGTTTGGGCTACCGAGTTAGTGGAAAAGCAAATCCAGAAGAGGAGGAGAAGTATAAAAAAACGCATTTTTAAAAATTTTCATTATCACTCTGCAATCGTCACACTCTTCGTTTCGGTAAAGAACCGCATGGCTTCCCAGCCTCCTTCGCGGCCCACGCCCGATTGTTTTACGCCGCCGAAAGGCGTGCGCAGGTCGCGCAGGAGCCAGCAATTGACCCACACGATGCCGGCCTGGAGTTCGGCGGCGAAACGCTGGGTGCGGCGGAGGTTGTTGGTCCAGAGGGTGCTGCTGAGGCCGTAGGGTACGCCGTTGGCCAGGGCCAGGGCTTCGTCGTCGGTGTCGAAGGGTTGCAGGGTGACGACCGGGCCGAAAATCTCTTCCTGGTTGGTGCGACATTCGAGCGGGAGGCCTTCGATGACGGTGGGGGCGATGTAAAGGCCGTCTGCCAGATGGCCTGAAAATTTAATCTGATGTCCACCACAAAGTATCGTTCCCCCCTCCTGTTTCGCCAGTTCAATATACGACATCACTTTGTCGAAATGCATTTTCGACACCACCGCGCCCAGGCGGCTGCCGGGGTCGGCGGGGTCGCCCACTTTCATGTTTTTTACCGCGGTCACAAAGTCGGTTTTGAATTTTTCATAGATCGGCCGCTCCACGTAAATGCGCGAGCCGCAGAGGCAAATTTGTCCCTGGTTGTTGAACGAGGAGCCCAGCGTGGTTTGCAGCATGCGCTCGTAGTCGCAGTCGGCGAAAATGAGGTTGGGATTTTTACCGCCGAGTTCGAGCGAAAGTTTTTTGAACATGGGCGCCGCGATGCGGGCAATTTCGGCGCCGGCGCGGGTGCTGCCGGTGAACGATATTGCTTTCACCAGCGGGTGCCGTACGATGGCTTCTCCGGCGCGGGGCCCCGGGCCGTGCACGATGTTGAACACACCCGGGGGCAAGCCTGCTGCATTGCAGATTTCGCCGAGCAAATAAGCCGTATACGGCGTCACTTCGGAAGGTTTCCCGATCACGCAGTTGCCGGCCGCGAGGGCAGGCGCCACTTTCCAGGTGAACAGGTACAGCGGCAGGTTCCAGGGCGAAATGCCGCCCACCACGCCCAACGGCTGACGCAGGGTGTAACTGAGCGCGCCCGGCGTCTGGTAACTTTCGGAGGCAAAATGCAGCAGCGCCGCGGCGAAAAATTTGAAATTCAGCGCCGCGCGCGGGATGTCGACCGTGCGGGCGGTAGTGATGGTTTTGCCGGAATCAAGGCTTTCGGCCCCGGCCAGTCGGTCGAGATTGGCCATAATGCCGTCGCTGATACCCCGCAGGATATCATGGCGTTTTTCCAGGGACATGGCTGCCCAGGCGGGGAAAGCGCGCGCGGCGGCCTGCACGGCGGCATCCACGTCCTCCGGGCCGGAATCCGGGATTTGCCCGTATACTTGCCCGGTGGCCGGATTGACATTGTCGAGATATTTTCCGCCGATGGGCGGCGTAAATTTGCCGTCGATGTAATTTTGAATGGTGATCATGCTACGCTTAGATAAAATTTGGTCGGGCTACTTTGTCAGGAAATAGCGGCAAAGCGGCTTTTGGCCGAAAAAAGCCGGCTGGTTTATGACTAATATCCGACTTTCGGGCCCTGCAAATGTATTATTAAACTGTTATGATCCTTTCGATACAAAACGTCGTCAAAGCCTACGGCAATTACAAGGCGGTGGATCAGGTGAGTTTCGACGTGCCGAAGGGCAGCGTTTTCGGCCTCCTGGGCCCCAACGGCGCCGGCAAAACCTCCCTGATCCGGATGATCACCACCATCACCGGCCCCGATGAGGGCGCTATCCTGCTCGACGGCGAAAAACTCAATGAACGCTCGCCCGAACAAATCGGCTACATGCCCGAAGAGCGCGGCCTGTACAAAAAAATGAAAGTGGGCGAACACTTGCTTTACCTCGCCCAACTCAAGGGTTTGTCGTTAAAAGAGGCAAACCAGGAAATCGACCGCTGGTTTACCAAGTTCGAGATCAAGGACTGGTGGAACAAAAAAGTGGAAGAACTCTCCAAAGGCATGCAGCAGAAAATTCAGTTTATCGCCACCGTGGTGCATAAACCCAAACTGCTCATCCTCGACGAGCCCTTCACCGGCCTCGATCCGATCAACACCACCCTGATCAAGGAAGAGATCCGGCATTTGAATGAAACCGGTACGAGCATCATTTTCAGTACGCACCGAATGGAGCAGGTGGAAGAAATGTGCGATTATATCGTGCTGATCAACCGCGGCAAAAACGTGCTCTACGGCGAAGTGCAGGCTATTAAAAACGAGTTCAAACAAAACCTGTTCCGCATTGAAACCTCCGGCGATCTGCCCGCGGATTTCGACCAGAAATTCCAGGTAGTGAGCCGCCCCGATGGCGCAGTGACCGTTCAAATGCCCGACGACAGCCGCAGCAACGACCTGCTGCGCTACCTGCTCGACCACGGGGTGCGCATTACGCATTTTGAGGAAATTTTACCCACTTTTAATGAAATATTTATCCGCAGAGTCGGTGAAACACAATGAGCAAATTAAAACTGATCATACAACGCGAGTACCTCACCAGGGTACGCAAAAAATCGTTCATCATCGGTACGCTGCTGGCGCCGGTGGGTTTGCTGGTTTACTTCCTCGTCATCGTCGGCCTTACCAAATACCAGGGTGGCGGCGAGATCAAAGTGGCCGTATTCGACGAAGCCAAAATAGTGGGCACCCTGCCCGACGACCGGGGCGTGCGTTATTTACCCTCGGGCCAGAAAACGCTGGAAGAACTCAAAACCGAGGTGACGGGCGGACAGATCGACGGAGTATTGCGTATCCCGCAGTTGGGCAGCCTCCAGCAAAAAGAACTGACTGTCTTCTATTATTCCGATAATAAACTCGCCCCGGAAAAGAGCGAGCTCATCGAACGCCGGGTAGCCAAAAAACTGCGCGATTTCAAGATCGACTCCCTGCGACTCGACCGGAAGAGCCTGGAAACGCTGGACACCAATATTTCCATTGACCCTGAAAAGATTACCGGCGAAGGCGAAGACGACAGCAAGTATACGGCGGGTGTCGGCCTGGCTATCGGCGGCATCATGGCCTTCATCATGTTTTTTATGGTCATGATGTATGGCCAGATGGTGATGCGCTCGGTCATGGAGGAAAAAACCAACCGCATCGTGGAAGTGATGATGTCGAGCGTTCGGCCTTTTCAGCTGATGCTGGGCAAGATCATCGGCGCCGGCGCGGTGGGGCTTACGCAAGTGGTCGCCTGGGTGGTGTTGAGCGGCGCGGTGGTGTTTTTGCTGCCGTTTATTGTTGACATAGATCCGCAACAAATGCAACCCCCGGTGACAGCCGGACAGCCGGCCATCGACCCTGAAATGGCCCAGGGCGAAGCGCTTCGTATTTTTTCCGAACTGGGCAAACAGAACTGGTACCTGATCGTCAGTTCCTTCATTATCTTTTTCCTGGGGGGCTATTTTATCTATTCGTCCCTGTTCGCGGCTATTGGCTCGGCTATGGGCGACGACTACGGCGAAGGCCAGGCCCTGGTGCTGCCGATCACCATTCCGATCATTCTGGCATTCTATATAGTGGCTTTTGTCGGCGTACGGAATCCCGACAGCGGACTGATGGTGTTTGCCTCGCTGTTTCCGCTGTTTTCCCCCATCGCCATGCCTTTCCGAATGGCGTTTAACCCGCCGGCCTGGCAAATCGGCCTGTCGCTGGCGCTGGTGGTGATCGCGGCGTTTTTCTTCGTGTGGCTGGCTGGCAGGATATACCGGGTGGGGATATTGCTGTATGGAAAAAAAGTGTCGTTTAAGGAGATCGGGAAGTGGATGTTTTACCGGTAACGCTGTCTGTCAGACGGCGTGAAATTTAATTTTAATTTTTTACGCCGTCTGACAGACGGCGTTACGATGCCGCGCAACACACTGATTATGAACAACATCCAAACATATTAAATTTCAATAAATCTAAACCTCCTCTTGCCTTCTTCCAATATTCCGGTTCTCTTTGCCTGAACATCGATACAAATCATATGGCAAAAGAACCGGAATATTATCGCCGGAATATGCCCCACTGGCAACCGGCCGATGGCGTTTATCACCTGGTCATGCGCTTGCATGGCAGTCTCCCTAAAAATGTCATAGACTGCCTTCAAAAACAATATCACGAGCGTACTAAAGAACTTGAACAGGCCGGTTACGATGAATCGGAGCGTGAAATGTTGCTCCGGCAGGAGAGAGAATTTTATTTCGGTAAATTTGACCACTTGCTCGACACCGGAAATACGGGGCCTAAATGGCTCAGGGATGAGCGGATTGCAGTGATTGTTCAGGATTGTTTTTTGTACTGGCATGAAGAAAAACGCTTCAAATTGGTGGCGTTGACCGTTATGCCGAATCATGTACATATCATTTTATATAAAATTCAGCGACCGCTTTTCCGGATTTTACAAACTATCAAAACCTATACAGCCAAACAGGCTAATGAAATATTATCCCAACATGGCCAGCATTTCTGGCACCGGGAGACTTATGATCATTTGATTCGGGATCGGGGAGAGTTTGGCAACCAGGTGAGGTATGTGGTGAGGAATCCGGTTGAAGCTGGGTTGGTGCGCGATTGGGAGCGTTGGGATTTTACCTGGTTGAATCCCGAGTTTCGTAACGCCGTCTGTTAGACGGCGTGGAAATTTTAATTCTGAATTTTACGCCGTCTAACAGACGGCGTTACGACGGCGTGACGGCGCCAATCATCCTCCGTATCCACATCCGTCAGCTCCGGCAATAAGAAACATGATTTCCCAATCGCCCTGATTCTGCCCAGCGTCTCCGCGCCCACCACTGGCGTACTCCACTCCATATTCCGAAACAAATACTCCTCCAACTGTTTCATCCCCAGCAGATAATACCCCCCATCCGTCGCGGGCCCCAGCACGAAATCGGCTTCGTTGAGCCGTTTAAAAGCTTCTTGCAACAGCGCACCGTTCAGATCCGGGCAGTCGCAACCAATGATCGCCACTTTCCCGGCGCCGGAAGCGAAGGCCTGCCGGAAGGCATTTTCCATCCGTTCGCCCAGATCATGGCCGGTTTGTAATTTTTTTTGAAAATACGTTTCGGGCCAACCGTCGTCAGGTTCTAAAAAATCCGAATAAAACAGCCAGCGCCCGGCTTCCACGTCCAGGGCTGCGCGGCGCGTTTTTTCCAATAAGAGCCGGTAGACCCGCAGGGCCTCCGCGTCGCCGACGGTGGCGGCCAGGCGGGTTTTGACTTTCCCTAAAACCGGGTTTTTGGTAAATATGAGCAATAGATGTGACATAAATCAATGCTATGTACGCGCACCCCGAGGTGTAATTATTGGTTGGATCATCATCGGAGGCGTTTCCGGGCAGCAAGATAGCCGGGACGCCTTCCTATATTTATCCGCTGCAAAATTGTAGTTAAAAATTCGTTAGCAAAGCGGCAAAGTTTTCGAAGACAGCGTTGATCGTTGTAGTTTCATCCTGAAAAATTAATGTCCATTTTAATCTGAACGTTTGTGGCCGGCCAACGAAAGCCCGGTATGC
>CALEYM010000003.1 GCA_937926185.1 uncultured Bacteroidota bacterium
CCAGGTCCTCCTTGGTCTGTAATTTCGCAAATGCGGTTCTTATTTCGGTGATATGTTCGGAATTGGGTCTCATCTTTTTCTAAAAAGGAATGCCCGTCATATATTCCTTGTGTATGAAACGACTGATCCCAGACATATCCGGTTCCTTATTACCTATTACCATTCAACTATTCCTATAATCAAATGGAACAGTACCTGGAAACCTGATACCGGTCAATGACCAAATAACTTTGCCTCCAAAGTGAAAACCACTTTGGAGAAGCATGCCGATCTGCCCCGATTACTCAAGGCCAGCATGCGCGAATCAATATTTTTCGACGGGCATTCCAATGAACTCTGTGGCAAAGTACAAGTACTTTTGTGCAGCCATTCTGCACAAAAACAAATCACATGCCAAACAACAAGAATGCTTTGATCCGGTACCAGGCATTGGACAAATGCTTTCGCAACCCCGGGCGCCGGTATTTTGTGGATGACTTGCTCGAAGCCTGTAATCGCGCCATCCGGGAATTCGATCCTGCTGCCAAGGGCATCGAGCGCCGGCAGTTGTATGAGGACATCCGTTTTATGTCAAGTGAGCAAGGGTGGTCGGCACCGCTGGAAAAGCACAAGGATGGCAGACGGGTATATTATCGTTATGAAGACCTGAAGTTTTCCATCAACAACCAGCCGATCAACGAAACGGAGGCCAACCAGTTAAAGTCTGCCCTCCTGGTATTGTCCAGGTTCAAGGGCTTGCCGCAGTTTGAGTGGATCAACGAGATCATTCCCAAATTCGAGCAATCGTTCAACTTCCGGCCGGAAAGTCAAGAGATCATCGGCTTCGACCATAATGAATTCCTGCGCGGCCTGGACCGCATCGGAGAACTTTTCAACGCTATATCTTACCGAAAAGTCCTTAGTGTCCGGTACAAACCGTTTCATGCTCCACAGCCCTTCGTTTATTTGCTCCACCCCTACTACCTCAAACAGTACAATGCGCGCTGGTTTCTGTTAGGGTACAATCCGGAGCTGGGCAAAATCACCATTGTCGCTTTGGATCGAATTGAAGCGGTGGAGGAAACCGGCGCATACTACACTTCCGATAAGAACCTGAACTTCCAGGAGTATTTCGATGACATCGTGGGCGTTTCCCGTCCCGAAGATGAGAAACCCGTCAAAGTGGAATTGTTCGTCACCAAAGAACTGGCGCCTTATATCCAAACAAAGCCGATACACGGCTCGCAAAAAAGGGTATCACAAGATGAGCACGGACTTGTGATCGCGCTGAAGGTCATCCCGAATTTTGAGTTAGAACAATTGATATTATCGCATGGGGAGAAGATAAAGGTGCTGGCGCCGGAGGGGTTTAGGGAGCGGATCAAGAGTAGGTTGGCGGCGGCGTTGGAGTCTTATGTATAATGTATGATCATTTGTCGCCGACCGGCCCACCTGATAGATCCTGACGAGGCTTCGAAATGGACCGAATTGCTTCGTAAATTTTCATTTTGTAAAAATCCACTACATCTACATATAAGTGCAGTGACTTTTTACATGCCTTTCAATATCCCCTTATGGATTCCCCCTCGGATTTTCCCCATGCTTATCCCGGTAAGCATCGATATATTCCTGCTCAATCCGTTCCGCTTCCCGCCGTCCGGGAATATTGAACAACAAAATGCGGGCGACAAACTTGATGAATCCAGCGGCCGGGTTAATTAAGCAGAAATTTCCGGCCGGTTTCTGCCCAGCCCTCTTCATTCGCGTAGGTTTCGATGTTGTATGGCGGAACGTAGTCCCAATCCCGGCCCGTTTTGCGTTCGTATGCGTTGGGTGCCACGTAGAGCAACGGTTCAAAATCCATATCTTTAGGCATCATCTCCGGCTGTTGCAGCACCTGCTCGTAAAATTCCCGGCCATTGGCCACCACACAGCAACGCGCGTACAGAAAGACATCCACCGAAAAATAGTTATCCGGCTTGAATGCGTTTTCGCCGATTTGCACGGCATATTTTAAACCATCGAGGGCATACAACTTCTGCGATAAAATATCGGCAAAATCGTAGATCTGCCGGATTGGGCCGGCGGCTAATGCGGCGACTAGAGGCTCGACCACGGCATCATCGTCGCCCGCTTTGCTCCAGTCGAGCAGGGCAATCATATCCCAGAATTGAACCTCGGTCAATAAGCCATCGGATGCCGGTTCGGCGAGCGAAATCTGGACTTCCGCATTCGGGTACTTTTCCTGCAAATCCCGCAGCGCATCCTGGGTAACATTGCGGAGTGGTAGTTTTATGACATTGGTCATGTAATACGCATTTATGCATAAAAGTACGGATTCAGTGCGAATTAGTGCCTGGGAATTCCAGGAAGGTCAAAGTTATCAAACGTCGTTTTCCTTCGAAAGTGCCCGGTTTATCGGTTCCATGATCTCCCAGATTTGCTGATGTACTTCCCGGAAATCAATCTCGTTGAGTTTGGATTTTTGCAAAAACACGTTCCATTGTTGCTGCCGGTTTACGTTCTCGCCAAAATCAACGGTGAAAAGTGGGTGCGCTATGGGATATTTCGTCTGGCGTGTTTGAAATGTTTCCTTTACCGCGCTTTTCAACGTCTCAAGGTCGTATCGCCCCGGTTGGAGCAAACGAGACAGGTCGTAAAAGTCTTTCATGCGACTATTGATTTCAGAAAGGGCGATCATCGCATGAAATTTTTCCGCAATGACCGATTCGATCGAATAGCATAAAAGCTCTGGCGCTGGCAAATCCAGGATGACCGGGAAAATCATATGAACGGGTCTCGGTACAATTTTATCGCCGAACCCAATATCTACTTGTATTTTCTCCCGAATTTGTCCGAGTTGCACAGACAGCAGTAAGCGTGTTCCACGATAATCCCCCTCTTTTACGATTTCAGAAACTTCGATTTTGTCTTTTTCAAAAATGACTCCGTCGGCTTCACAAACAATTTCACAAATTTCCTGAAAAACGGTTCCCAAATGTTCCGGCGTATTTGAAATCCGTCGGCCGAGCAAATCGAGGTCTTTGGTCGGCCGGGCCGTCAAACCTTCCATCGCATAGAAAAGCGTACCGCCTTTCAGGCAAAAATTTTCTGAAAAACGCGATTGGGCCAGGCGGTATAACAGTCGTTCGTGTAAAAACCGCATGACAATTTGTTGAAAACGAACATTTTCCCGATTGGCGACCACAGTCAGTTTCGCACGAACGGATGCTGCGTAGTTTTTCATAGGTTACCTTCCAGATAAGGGATGATTATTTTTTCCACCCGGAGCGCCCGGGCATAACTCAAAAGCCTGGAAATATTTTTGTTAGGTCGGTTCAAGTAGTTTTTGATGGCTTCAAGCATCGTGTCTTTCCCGGTTTTGTTGCGGAATTTTACCAAATCACAAACGGTGCGCTCGACGTCAAACACTTTGACCTCCACGCCTCCAATTTGGGTACGTTGTACGCCAAGCTCCATCAGTGAAGCCGACCAGTAGTAGATTTTCACGTTCTCTCCGAGTGGCAAAGTCACTTTAGCCGTGCGTACAACGGCAACATGGTGTTGCCAGGGTTGGTACGTCGTCAATCCATGGAACTCAGCAGCGGAATGCAGACAGAACACACCGTTCGGAATCATCCGGGCAATTTCGGGCAGGTCGCTTTCCCAGGAGGCTATATCTTCCCAACGATACAAACCCCGGCTCACTTGTTTGATGGTGCCAGCCTGAATCAGTTTTGTCAAATAGGAAAAGTGGATTCCCTTCGACAGAACATCGCCCGCCCGGGCATATCCTGCCCCGGCTTCAAAAATGGACCGGATTGCTTCGTGCTGTTTCATTTTGTAAAAAGTCACTGCAAATATAC
>CALEYM010000004.1 GCA_937926185.1 uncultured Bacteroidota bacterium
GATGAGTGATGAGTGATGAGCGATGAGTGATGAGCGATGAGCGATGAGTGATGAGCGATGAGTTGAGTCAGCAAGGACAGTAGTTTTTGACAATAAGGTATTTTTAGGTGATCGAAACGGCGCGTCGAATGATGCGCCGTTTTTATTTTTCGCCCTACATTCAGGCCTTTTATTGTCGGGTTTCTATGCACCGTTTCTACTACACCGTTAAAATCACCGATACCTACCGCTGGGAACTGGAACTTAACCCGGCAGGATTGTTTTTCCACGACATATCAGGCCACTACAACCGGGGGCCGGAACGCATCACCACCCAGGAGATCAACGACTTTTGGAAATTCGGCCCTTTGCTGCCCCTTCCCGACCCGGATATGCGTAAACGGGTGCTCGACATCATCCGAAAAGACTTTCATCCGGGCAGCGAGGCGCATTTCCCCGTTTTGGAATACCCTGAATATGCGACCCCGCCGATGTGGACCTCCGGCGATTTCCGGGCCAGCGATTTTGTTATGATGCGCGATTATGGCGTGGAATATGGCCGGGAAAACTTCCACGACGGGCTCGTTTATCTCGGTTTCATTTCATTTGAATACTGCCTGACCAAACCCGAATTTGCGCAGCAACGCCTTGGTTACGCTGTTTGGGAAGATGTCATCAGCCGGATGCCCGACCGGGGGAACGTTTCACTGCCGGTAAAAACGGCCATTTTGCCGCACCCATCGGTAGAAAAAGCGGAACTGCAACGCAGGATAGCGGCGCTCGACGATCCAGGCCAACCGGATGCCGAACGCTCCCTGATAGCATGGGCCGGAACCGCGGCCGCGCTCAACCGCTTCGACGCCGCGCAGGCGCTTTGGGAAAGAAATCGCGGCGAAGAAAGCGTGTCGCTGCTGCTCAGCCTGCTGGAAGAAGAAGACCCCGAACACTACTGGCGCAATATCGTGTTCAATATCCTGTATAAACGGTACGGCAGCCCCAGCGTCCGCAACTGGATCACCCAATGCCTCCAGGGAGAGCGGGAAGATTATTTTAAAAAAGCCGTGGATGCTTTGCGGATGTGGAGCCTGTTTGAAAACGCCCAACTGGCCGAACCCGGCTTGCTGCAAGCCTTGAGTTGGGAAAATAAGGTGCAGGGAACGGCCGGTTTTCAGGAGGCGGTGAAAAAGGTTGATTTGTTGATTTGAGGGGCAAAGCGCAGGGCCCTCAAATCAACAAATCAACCTGCCACATAATATCGCGCCCCCAGCGTCACGCCTTCCGTGCCCACGCGTTCCAGGCCCCAGCGGCCCGGTTCCTTGAACAGCGGCTTTTGTTGGGCGCCGGTATGGAGGGCTTCGTATTGTTCGTAATTTACCGCTTGCCGGCGGGCCAGTTTGTCGAACACCCGGAAATGCCGCGTCACTTCTGCCCATTGGGGCTGCACCAGGGCTTCGAATACCTTGGCCTTCGAACCGCTGCCATACGCCACGAAACCGAAACATTTGCCGTTCAGCGGGTTGTTGTCGTTCAGGTCACATTCGAGAGTGCTCATCAGGGCCAGGAAAATGGACGCGGTGTACAGGTTGCCCGTTTCGCTGCTGGCGCGCTGGGCTTTTTCCAGTTTTTCCCGCACAAAACGGCGGTACAGGGGCGATTCGCTCACCGATTTGAGAAAACCGGCCCAGGCCTTGTCGAAGGACTTGTCGTCGGCGAACTGTTCGCGCCGCGGCTCTTCGAAGCCATAACGGCCGGCGTCTTGCGGCCATACGCCTTTGGCTTTGCGCTCCTGCACAAAGGCTTCCACGTACATCCGTTTGGCATGGAAGGAATAGGGCAGGTGAAAGATCATGCGGGCCCAGCGTTCGCTCAGGGCGCGGTACTGGTCGGGCCGGAACAGGCCGGCATCGAGGGCCCGGCGGCGGAAATCGGCCAGGGCTTCGGTCATGCGGTTTTGGTAGCACTGATTGGAATATTGCCCGTCGAACACCGGCGTGTCGCTGTAGCGCTCGCGACGGGGTTTGTAGAAGTCGTGCACGTTTTCCATGGCCACGCCGAACAGGCGGCGCACCCGGAGCAAACGTGGTTGCCAGCGCACCAGCATGGCCACGGCGCCGGCGCCCTGGGTGTATTCGCCCGTGGAACAGAGCTCGTATTTGGCGATGTCGGAAGCCACCACGATGGCGATGTTGTCCCGGTCAGTGGCTACCCAATCGAGTGAATTGTGCAGGGCGTCGGTGGCGCCGATGCAGGCGAATGTCATATCGAGCACGTCGCAATGGCGCAGGCAACGGGGGCCGTACCGTTCGGCGAGGCGTTCTTCCACCATGCCCACGGCGTAAGTGGCGGTAGGTTTGGCCATGTCGAGCGCGCTTTCGGTGCCCAGGTAAATGCGGCCGATCCGGCGCGGATCGAGGCGGTTGCGTTCGATCAGTTCGGCGATAGTTTCAGCGGCCATGGTGGCGGCGTCTTCGTGTACGTCGGGCAGGGCCATTTTGAACAGGCCGAGGCCTTGTTCGAGTTTTTCGGCGGGTAAGTTCCGCTTCTCCGCGAGGGTACGGATATCGAGGTAGAGTTTGGGCGCGTAAAACGCCATGTCGTCGATACCAACAGGCAGCAATCGTTTAGCCATAATAAAGTTTTGGCCCCCCGGCGGTGGCGCGCCGGTGGTCGGGTGGTGAAAAACAGGATGTCGATTAGGAAACGATGATCGCTTTGGTGTTAGCAGCGGTGTTATCCGGTGGGCAGCGCGCCTTGCGGCGCATGGATCGCGGGGCAAAAATACGTTCTTCCGGGGAATTTCGGTTGTGGAAAATGGAATTGCGGAATGGAACGCGCGGCCGGGAAAAAGGTTGAAAATTTGATTAAAAAAGGGGGGGCTGTTATGACCAAAATCTTTGTTTTAAGTCAAATTTGAAAAAGTCAATTTGAAATTTGAAAAGTTTGGCGCCTTTAAGTCAAAGGCATTGTCCTCATGGCCACTCCCGCTCCCGCACGGCCACCCATTGGATGCCCGGCGCCATGCGTTCGAACCATTTGAGCGAGGCCTGGGTTTTGTCGCCCGTTTGGGTGTCGCACTTAAAAAACAGGTAGTACAGTTGCAGGCAATGCCCGACCCGTTCGAGCAGGGCGGGTAGCGATTTATGCCGGTGCTCGCGACCGAAGTGTTCGTGTTTTTGCGCCAGCCAGGCGTAGTAAGCGTCGTCGTGGGTTTCGATCACGTCGAGCACGGAGCGGTCGGGACAGAGCGGTTCCATAAAGCGGCGGGCGATGAGGCCGTGGTGTTTGCTCCAGTCGCGGGGCCGGGAACGGTCTTCGGCGTATTTGAAGGTATCGTGTGCAAAAGCGATAAGACGCAACTGCCGGCGCATGGTCTGGTCCAGTCCGGCGATCTGGTCGATATTGTCGAGCACTTCCCGGACGTGCAAAGCCACCTTTCCTTCCGGATGCCCGAAACGCGGCTCGCCCCACAGCAAACCCTGCCGGAATTCCGGGAAGGTCAGCAATTGCTTTTCCAGCGGCGTTTCCGGGAGCAACAGCGTGTCCAGTTCGGGTGGGTTGTCCAGTGGCAGGCGGTTCATTCGCAGCGTTTGTCGGTGGGTTGCACATGGGTGCAAATGGCGTCGCAAAGAACGCAAAAAATTCTGTGGACAAAAGTACGCCGGAAAGGAAAGTGGAGCATACCGGACTCGAACCGGTGGCCTCTACGATGCGAACGTAGCGCTCTAGCCAACTGAGCTAATGCCCCTTCTGTTATTTCACCTGGTGCATACCGGACTCGAACCGGTGGCCTTCCCGACTGGCGAGTCGGGACGCTCTAGCCAACTGAGCTAATGCCCCTTCTGTTATTTCACCTGGTGCATACCGG
>CALEYM010000005.1 GCA_937926185.1 uncultured Bacteroidota bacterium
GTAAAAAAAAGGGGGAAAGACATAATTATATAAATATTGCGCATGTTGAGCATAAATAAAATAAACCCTGCCGGCGTGGCAGAGTACCGCACCGGCAGGATAGTGAAAGAAAAAGTTAGCGACTTACGTGTAATTTCTGCTGGAATAAGTGCTTGGCGCTATCCATGACCTGCACCACGTACAACCCGTCGCGACATTTAGCCAGGGGAAATGCGACTTGCGTTACTCCCTCGGCCAAGTACCGGATTTCCAGTATTCTACCGGTTACATCGAGCAGCGATATCCTGCAGTCCGCGCCCGCCGGCGACCCGAGATCAACGATCACTTTGTTCGTTGCCGGATTGGGATACAAGGCAAATCCTTTGCCGGCCGGCCGGCTTTTCGGCCCGGAGCGTTCTTCCATCGGGGGGCAATCGTTCCAAACGGGTACCCGGTAATATTCCTGCAGGGCGCGGGCTTCGTACACGACCCGTCCGCCATCCAGGGGGCACATTGCTGCTATTTCGTCTATGTCCTCCTGCTCCCCGGCACTGAAATCCCAGTCATCTCCGATGCGGGCGGCCAGGTAAAGCGCGTTGATCGTTTTTTGCCAGGACTCGAAATCCGTTTCCGGATCGATCGAGGTATTGAGTTCCGCCAGATCGGCGAGTTTTTGAGGAACGGCGGCCGCGATAATGGAATCGTACCCGGCAACCTCCAGGGCCACCTCTTCGATATCCTCCACCAAATCGGCCCGTTCGGCCAGCAACGCCGGCAGCTCCCAGGATTCCGCTTCTCCTATTTCCGCGTCAAGCGCGTCGAGGTCGCCGTTCAGGCCGGCCAGGGCCGTTTGCGCGTCGTAATAATCCCCGGCAATATTGGACGGCGGTTCGTACAGATTTGCCAGGCCGTCTTCCACGTCGTAGAATTTGCCGATGGCGCCCGCGCCGGCCGCTTCGTAAAAATCTTCGATCTCCTGGCTTTCTTCGAGCAATTCCGGATATTTTACCAGTTTCTCATACAAATACCGGCGCGCGTCCCAGTGTATGGCGGCATAATGCGTGTAGAAAATCGTGTCGATCGCCCACAGGTCGTTGCCTGTTATTTCTCCCTCCCCGTCGTCAAGCGCATACTCTGAACCATAGGGCGTGTGACCGCAGTGCGCTGCCGCGCAGGTCGCTTCTGTTCCGTTGGTCACCAAGAACCAATCACTGGGATCTCCGCCCGAAACATATACTTTATTCGTATTGGCCAGTAAGGAGGGATCAACCGTGTAAAAGGAAAGTTGAGCAAAGGCTGGATTGCCGTTAAAATAAGCATCCCAGGTCGTGGCAGCGCCGCTCCAGTCGTTTCCCCGGTGAAATTGAGGTATACCGCTGGTTGTTGTCACCATGTCATAATACAGGGCCTGGTCATGGTTAATACAAGTGGTTCCGGAAATATCGCAGTTTTCGATATCGGCGCTGAGATTGAGTCCTATACGTGAGCTGTCGGTGGTATTGCAACAAATCAGCACGTTCTCGTGATTTTTTTCCATGCTGATGGCTGCCATATCCATACCCGGCGGCCCGCCGTTGACATCGTTGCCCACGGCCTGCACATTGGGCGATTCGGCTACCGCGATGCCAAAGTTCAGTTTGCCGTACGGTGTCGCCCTGATCGTAGAGCGGTATATGCCAAAATCAAGAAAACAGCCCTCTGTTCGCACCCCGATCTCGCCGCCAAAAATAATCCCGTTGAGGGTTATGTCATCCTGGGAAGATTTGACCCTTACGCCTACGGCCAGGTTGCTCATAATGCATTCGTTTACCGTCACGGAGCGGCTGTTCGAGTTAATGTCTATCCCGGTCATGACGGCGCCAGGGTCATAAATCCAGTTGTAATTGATCCGTACCCTGTTGCCCCCCGAAATCTGAATGCCGCTGAATGAACAATCGATGATCTGATTGTCCTTTACCTGGTGAAAAAGCGGGTTCTGCGTGCCGAATATCTTGATACCCGTGCCGCAGGCCTGAATCAGATTGTCGGTTATGAAAAATCTTGAATTAGCCAGGTTGGAAATAGCAGTGTTAGCGCCGGACAACTCGCAGTCGTCTATGTTAATTTCGGCATTCGTCGACACGATGATCTGTCCCCAGTCTGCCGAGTTAGGGTCGCATTTCTGAAATTCGCAACCGGAGTTCGCGTTCATTGTAGAACCGCTGTTAATATATATCGATGCGCCGGGATCGAGATAAACGTCCACGCCGCTCAGGTTCCAGGTCAGACTGTTATCAATGTAAAAGACACCTTTGATCCTCAGGCATCCCCCATTCATTGTCTGCAAAGCGGGCACCTGGGAAAGATTTGTGACGCCGGCGCCCTGGCCGCTGCCAACGATATTGGCACACGAGCACTGGGCTTGTGCCCGGTGAAAAGATGTAAATATTACCATCATTATAAGCAGGGCATGACAAATTTTTGCGGGGATCGGGTGGTTTTTACCCCCCCCCCATTTCTAACAAATCAATTACATTTTTCATAAACCGAATGAATTTGGGAAGTGAAACGATCGGGTGAAAACGGCCCT
>CALEYM010000006.1 GCA_937926185.1 uncultured Bacteroidota bacterium
AACCTCAAAAAAAGCCCGCGAACGAGCGTGTATTTCTGTCCAGTATCCTGCGGCCTGATGCCCTGACTTTTGACTTCGTAATCAACAAACGAAGTCATCATGGCAAATCAATTCAACACTCCGTTCTTCACCTCCAACCAGGCCGCTCAACTCCAAAACAACAACCCGTTCCAGGGGGTCATTATCATCGACATCACCGGCGCGTAAATCCGGGATTACGACCGCTGCGCAAGGAATTTTTCTACCTTTTTTCCGGTACGGGGCTGAAAAGCCCGGTTTCATCAGAAGTTGGCAAACTGTTTGTGCGTATTGAACCAGTTTAACTGACGGGAAAGTCATATTTTTGAAAACGCTTGCGTTTTTTCCCCGTTCTTTCCGCCGCCAACCGCGACAAAACCAGGGTCCCTTATGGATGAATTGCGCGAACTCGTTTCTATTGTAACCCGGCAAAAACTAAAGGCAGCCTCCATGCTGTCGGCAAAAGCCCTGCAACCCGGCCCCCTTTCGATGCGATTGTACGACCTGGTGGCCGAGGGTAAAGTCAGAACCGACGAGGAGGCGATGGCCGAATTGTACCCGGGCGCTAAACCCAGCAACGTGTCTTACCTGCGCATCCGCAAAGCCCTGCGCGATTACTTAGTGCGTATGCTGCTGGTCATCGACCTGAACCTGCCCCACTACAGCAGCCGGCAAAAAGCGTATTTCGACTGCCACAAGGAATGGGCCGCCATTAAAATACTCGTCGGCAAAAACGCCCACCGCGCCACCCTGGCGGTTGCCGCCGACCTGCTCCGCACTGCTCTTCGCTACGATCTCACCGAATTGGCGCTCGACGTCACCCGCAGCCTGCGCCTCTACTACGGCTCCATCGAAGGCGACCTGAAAAAATACGAGCAATACGGCAAACAGGTGCGGCGTCTCGAAGAAGTATTCCGCTACGAAAACCTCGCCGAGGAATACTACACCGAGCTGGTCATCCGCTTCGTCAACGACAAATCCACCAAAAAGGACGTGGCCCAGCAGGCCAAAAAATACTTTTCGCAACTCGAAAAGGCATTGGATCAGTACGATACCTACCGGCTGCATTTCACGGGCCGGCTGATCGAAATTATGATCCACACCAGCATCAACGACTACAAGGCCACCATCGATATTTGCGACAAGGCGATCCGTTTTTTCGAAACTAAAAACTACGAGGCTAAAATCCCGCTGCAGGCTTTTTTGTACCAGGAAATGGTGTGTTACGTGCAACTGCGCGACTACGCCCGCGGCCGTAAAGCCGCCGACCGCGGCCTGAAACTGCTGGAAAACGGCTCCTTCAACTGGTTCAAATACCAGGAACTCCTGCTCCTGCTCTCCCTGCACGCCGGCGAATACCAGGAAGCCTACGACATTTATAAAACCACCATCCAGCACCGCCGCTTCAACGGCCTGCCGGGCGGTATCAAACAAACCTGGAAAATATTCGAAGCCTACCTGTTTTACCTCATCGACGTGGGCCGCATCACCCCGCCCGCCGCCGACAAGATCATCAGCCGTATCCGGATCATGCGTTTCCTCAACGACGTGCCGATCTTCGCCAAAGACAAACGCGGACTGAACATCCCCATCCTGATCTTCCACATCCTCTACCTCATCCTCACCAAACGCTACGACGAGGTGATCGACCGCAACGAGGCCATTGAAAAATACAGCACCCGCTATCTGAAAAAAGACGACAACTACCGGAGCAACTGTTTCATCAAAATGCTGCTCCAGATAGCCGATGCCGGCTTCCACCGCACGGCAGTCATCCGCCACGCCGAGAAATACGTCAAAATGCTGGCCCGGATGCCGCTCGACTTCGCCAACCAGTCGCACGACATCGAGATCATCCCCTACGAGCAACTCTGGAAAATGGCGCTCGACTCGCTGGAGAACACAATTTACACCGTAAAAATGAAAAAAGTAGGATAAAACGCACTTTTAGCGTTATTTTTGTCCAAAATTCCGGTTTATGACAACGAGAGCGGCCGAACAAAGCAGGGTAAAAAAATCCAAACCCAAGGTTCCCTCCTATCTGATCAAGGAATGGGTGTACGATACTCCTGTTTATTACAGGGGCTACCGGGAGGTCATGAAAAAAATTAAAACTCCGGAAGAGATTATGGCAGACGGAATGCTTCAGGCCATTTTGAAAAACTGGCTTCATCTCTTGTTGGGCGCCCAACTCAATCTTGAAAATTACTGGATTTTAACCGGCGAAGTAGGCGCACATATCGCCCCCCGGAAAAATGCTTCCCACGACCTGGTGATCATCGAAAAACGGCTGCTGCCGCCGGGCAAAGTTTCCAACCGTTATGCCGACGTGCCCCCAAAAGTTGTCATCGAGATCGATACCGCGGTAGAATATGGAAACGACAAGCCGGTAGAACAGTTCGTTCAGCAAAAAACACAACAGACCCTTGACTTCGGCGCCGAAAAGGTCATCTGGATTTTCACCGCTACCCAAAAAGTGATGGTCGCCACCCCCGACGCCGACTGGACCATCAGCGACTGGAACAAAACGATAGAGGTGCTGGACGGCGTGCGGTTTAACCTGGCGGAATTTGTGGAGAAGGAGGGGATAGTCCTCGATCAGCCGGAAAGCAATTTTTAAACGCACCCCCGCTGTAAACCGCCAACCCCTAATCCCAATATTAAAAACCTTAGTCAACAACATCGCTTCTAACCTTCAATTCCGGATCACGCGAATCCCTCCTCTTCCCGGCCCGCCGCCCATCTCTCTTATCCGCGCGTCCATCATTTTCTGAAACTCCGCCTGGGTGGTTTTTTCGCCTTTTTTGGGCGCCCCGATAGCGCCTTTTTTCAGGGGTTTCAGGTCTATTTTTTGCGCGGTGAGTTGTATTTCCCCGCTGTTGATGTCGATGGCCAGGATCATGCCGGGCAGCTGGCCGTAAGTGGCCGGGCCGGCGGAGACCGGAATGTCGGGAGCGAACCAGGCGACGATGTTGCGCTGGCGGCCGCCCGTGGTGTCCTCCCAAACAGCTTTCATACAGTTGTAGCCCAACACCTCGCGGCTGTCGCCGCTCACTTTCCAGGGCGTCTGGCCGATGGCGTCTTCGATAAGGTAGTTTTTGCCCATGAATTCCCGTTGGTCGGTTTTACGGCCGGTATTGAAGTCGCGGTAGTAAATGGCTTCCGGGCGTTGCATGCGGATCATTACCTGGCCGTTGCCCATTTCTTCGTCTTCTTCCTCTTCTTCCACGTTGCGGTAAAGGCTTTCCGAGGCCGAGAACAACAATTCGCTTTTCAGCGTCCGGAATTCAGGAATCATCGCTTTCATGTCGCCGGCATCGGGCGGCAGGTTGCGGTGCATGTTCATTTTTTCTTCAAACTGGATGATACCCTCCGTTTGTTGGGCATTGAGGGCGACGCAAAGGCCAAGGCTGAGCCAGAACAGGATGATGTGGTATTTCATGTTTTACAGAATTAGGTGAAGGTAAGAAAGCGGATTGTTTTCCAATTTCAGGAACAAAAGTACGGGGGCGTCCCGGCCACCCAGGTTAAGCGACCTTGATATTAGGTTAATTAAGGTTAATGCTTCGGCATAAAGGCCGTAAAAGAGGCTACTTTTGTCTGTAAATCAACGGCTTTACGTCGGAAACTATGGTCAAAAACCGTTTTATCTGGCTCATTGTCAGCAGTTTGACGCTGTTGGCTGTTTTTGAAACGCTCTGGCTGCGCCAGGTGTGGAAAGAGCAGTACGACGATTTGCGGCAGCAGACCGACTACGTGTTTCAGCGCACGGTGGTCGCGTTGCAGGATTCGCTGGTGCGCCGGAGCATGACCAGGAGCAATTTTACGCCGGACAGCGCTGCTTTACCCCCCTTTGCCGGGCATTGGGAGCACAAGCCGGGAATGCCGCCCCCTGGAATTTTGCCCACCCGTTTTGAAACAAAAAGCAACCTGATCATCCGCATAGAAGGCAAAAATGACGATCGGCTGCAACGCGACAGTATCCGGTACAACAACATGCAGGTGTTTATCGCCACTACCGATACCCTGGTCGCGGGCCCCGGCAGCGGGGTAGACCGTTTGCTGCTCAATTTGCCCACGAAGGTCCGGCGGATCGGGGGCGGCGAGCAGGTTTTCCGGATCGAAAAAGACACCCTGCCGACGGCTGAACTGGAGGCGGCCTACCGTTCGGGCCTCGCCGCATCGGGCATCCGGCTCCAGTTCCACTTACATCAGACCGACAGCTTGCCCTTTCATCTCAATACGCCCGGACTGGCCACCCAGCCGGCTTTCGCGGGCATCCTGACACCCCGCTTTTACGCCGCCGTGTTCCCGGAGTACACGGGTTATTTGTTGAACCAAATGTTGCCCGACGCGGCATTTGCCCTCCTGCTTTTCGGCGTCACCGCCGCGGCATTCGTGCTGATCTTCCGGAGTTTGCGCCGGCAACAGCGCCTGACGCAGTTGAAAAACGAATTCATCAGCAACGTCACCCACGAACTGAAAACGCCCATTACCACGGTGGGGGTCGCCCTCGAAGCCCTCAGCGACTTCGAAGCCCTGCGCGACCCGGTCAAAACCCGCGAATACCTCTCGCTGTCCAAACTCGAACTCAACCGCCTCTCGCTGCTGGTCGACAAGGTGCTGCGCCTGTCGATGTTTGAACAGCAGCAAATGCGGCTTCAACCCGAAACGCTCGACCTCACAGCCCTGGTGCGGCAGGTGGTCGCCGCCATTACCCTTCAGGCCGAACGCGTCGGAGCCGTCATTCATTTCGATCCGCCGGAAACAGGAGACTTCAGTTTCACGGGCGACCGGCTGCACCTGACCGGCGTGGTATTCAATTTGCTGGATAACGCGCTGAAATACGGCGGCTCAGCGCCGGAAATCCGCGTTTTCATGGAAAGAACGCCCCATACGATCCGCCTGAGCGTGCAGGACAACGGCGCCGGCATTCCGCCGGAATACCAGTCCAAAGTATTTGACAAATTCTTCCGCGTACCCGCCGGCGACCGGCACGACGTGAAAGGCCACGGGCTGGGGTTGAGCTACGTGGCACAGGTGCTTCGGCAGCATGGCGGGACGATACGAGTGGAAAGCGAAGTGGGAAAGGGCGCCATGTTTACGGTGGATTTGCCGGTTTGACGGATACTGTCTGTCTGTAAAATCCGTCAAGCCGGCAACTCTTGCAAAACGCCGATTGCTTGTTCAATCTCCGCTTCCGTGTTGTAATAGTGCGGCGAAACACGCAATGCCCACTCCACACCTTTTCGCGGAAAATCGATCTGCGCCACGTACAAGGGGGAGGTTCTCACGTTGATGCCGCGTTGCGACATCCATTCCATCAATGTTTTACTATGCCAGGCGGGGTGATGCGCCGTCACGATGCCGCACAGGTCGCGGCCCTGGTCGAGTACGCGTACGCCGGGCAGCGTGGCCAGCAGGCGGCGGGTTAGGTCCGCTAACCGGCGAACGCGGGACTCTATCTTATCCAGTCCTATCCCAAGGGCGTATTCGATGGCTACCTTGCTGCCGAGCGTCAGGGCGGGCGGCATTTCCCAGTATTCGAAGCGGCGGGCATCCGGGGCGGGATCATAGGTATCCGAACCCGTCCAGTTGGCGCTGCGCATGTCGGGCAGCAGCAGCTCCAGGCCCGCGTCCAGCACCCGGTCGGACACGTACAGAAAACCCGCCCCGCGCGGGCCGCGCAGGAACTTGCGCATGGTGGCCGACAAAAAATCGCAGCCGATACGCTCCACATCCACCGGCAGTTGTCCTGCCGACTGGCAGGCATCCACCAAATACAGCACTTCGGTTGTCCGGCAAATCCGGCCGATAGCCTCCACCGGCTGCACCAGGCCACTGTTGGTGGGTACATGGGTGACGGCTACCAGTTTGGGGTGGTGTTCCCGGATCAGGCGTTCCATATCGGCCACGTCCACACCGCCTTCTGGCTGGTCGCGGGCCCGCAGCAGCCGGATTTGAAACCTTTTTTGCAGGGCCAGAAAAGATATCTGGTTGGAAACGTAGTCGTTTTCGGTGCTGAGTATCACATCGCCCGCCTGCCAGTCGACAGCGCTCAGGGCGCGGGCATACGCGTCGGTGGCGCTGGCGGCAAAAGCGATATTGCGCGGCCGCGTATTCAGCAACCGCGCAACGGCGTGGTAAAAACCGGCAATGTCCGCCGCGGCCTGGTCGGCGGCTTCATATCCGCCGATGCACGCTTCCAGTTCCAGGTGTTTTTGCATGGCCACCAGTACCGGGGCCGGCGGCAAGGCTGAACCGGCATTGTTCAGGTGAATGCGTTGCGCGCAGCCGGGGGTGTCGGCGCGCAATTGTTCCAGATTAAGCATGGGCACTTTTGGGGCAAAGATAAAGAGTCGTTTCAATGCCCGTTTCCACGCTGCTCTATCACCAGGCGGTCCAAAAACTGTAAAGTATCGGGCAACCCGCCGAGCACCTGGGCGTTGGAAGGTAATTTTATGGGGTTGACAAACAGCTGGGCGCCACTGAGCAGCAGGCGGCCCGTGGTAATGGCCTGGGCGGCATTGTCGAGATAACTCTGTACCGACTGCCGGGCCAGCGGCTCCTGCAGGATGGTAAAGACGTAATCGGGCCGGAAGGGCTGGCAGGCGTCGCGAAGGTCGGCAATGGAGGTGTTGGGGCCGAGGTATACCACTTTTTGGCGCCGGCTGCGCAGCAGGTAGTGCATGAACAGCAGGGTCAGTTCCTGGCTTTCTCCTTCGGGCAGGTAGAGCAGAAATTTGGCTCCTTCCCGCTGGCTGTCGGAGGGTTCCTTGTCGATGGCGCACATCAGTTTGCGGCGAATGAGGTTGGTGATGAACTTTTCGTGCGCCGGGCTGACGCTGTGCGTGAGCCACAGCACGTTCAGCTTGTCGAGAAAAGGGTACACCAGTTCGAGCATGGTTTTTTCGAAGCCGTGGTCCAAGGCGTAAGTGGAAAAAATCCGGTCGAAAGCTATTTCGTCCAGGTCGATCATGGCGAGCGTCATTGCGTCGACCTGCGAATTGGCGCTGCCGTTGTTTTCGGCGATTTCCGCCACCCGCGCGGCTATTTCCTGCGGCTGCATTTTAGCCAGTTTGCTGATCTTGTAGCCATAACGGTTCAGCAGGGCCACATTGAACAGGTGCCGCAGGTTTTCATCGGTATAGTACCGGATATTGGTATCGGTGCGGGCGGGCGCAACGAGGTGATAGCGCTGTTCCCACATCCGGATGGTATGCGCCTTGATTCCGGTGAGTTTCTCCAGATCGCGGATGGAATAAATCGCCATGTCTCTACTGTTGATTGGACGGGGGCATAACTTAACACATTTATAATCAAAAAGTTAAGCCGACCGTTTTCGCGGC
>CALEYM010000007.1 GCA_937926185.1 uncultured Bacteroidota bacterium
CGCAATGAACAGCGTCATTTCCGATTTAACCTGGTAAACACTTCCGCGGCAGGAATTACGTGACCATTCTTTACGTCTTCTATACCTCGCAGAATAGATTCTTTATCCGCTTGTGGAATAATCTCCCACCAATCTCCCGCTTCGCGCGCTTCCAAAAGGCCGATTAAATATCCGATCATAGTTTCGTCCTCCATTTGGGTTATCCATTCAATCAATTGAAGTTTTTTCGTGGCAATGGCAGTCGACATCGTAATATTTTTTACCAAAGTTCAACAAGAAATGGGGAAAATCAAAAAGTTAGTTTGGCATTATTCGTCCGACGACAAATTCGTCGGACGAAGCGACGGGGCTCGTCGGACGAATTTGTCGTCCGACGAATAAGATGTCAATTCACAGTCGATTTCACCCCGTCTGACAGACGGGGTTACCGGTCAAATCCGATCCCCCTCCGCTGATACACCGACAATTTCCCCTTGTCAAAGGTAAACGTCGCCACGTCGTCGAGGGTGATGGTGTGCAGCCCTTCCACGTCTTCTTCGCGCCGGGCGAGTTGGGCGATGCGCAGGTTCTGGTTTTTGATGGTGTCGAGCACCACCTGCCGTACCGTGCGCGCGTTGCCGAAGTATTTGTCGCGGAACTGGTACAGGAAAGCCATGTACTTGCCGAGGTGTTCGCGGGCGTCTTCTTCCACGCGGTAATGTTCTTGCTGGAACATGTAGAGCGTGATTTCGAGCAGTTCGTCCGGGCTGTAATCCTCGAAGCGGAGCACCTTGTCGAAGCGGCTGGCGAGGCCGGGGTTGGCTTTCAGGAAAGCGTCCATGTTTTCCGGATAGCCGGCCACGAATACAAAAAACTCGCCGCGGTGGTCTTCCATACGTTTGAGCAGGGTCTGGATGGCCTCGTCGCCGAAATCGCCGTGCGAGCCGCGGCCGCTGTTGGTGAGGGCGTAGGCTTCGTCGATAAACAGTACGCCGCCCATGGCTTCCTCGATGCGTTCGGCGGTTTTAATGGCGGTTTGACCCACAAATCCGGCCACGAGGCCCTGGCGGTCGGTTTCGAGCATGTGGCCGCGTTCGAGCACGCCGAGGGCTTTATATATTTTGGTGAGGATACGCGCCACGGTGGTTTTGCCGGTACCGGGGTTGCCCACGAACACGGTGTGCAGGAAGAAGCGGCCCAGCACGTCGCGGCCCGTTTCGCGGTTGAAGCGCACGAGGTTTACCAGTTCGCGGATGTCCTTTTTGATATCCTGCATGCCGATGAGGCTGTCGAGTTCGTGCAGCGCCTGGCGCAGCAGGTTTTCATCGACGGGGATATTGGGCTGCGGGCGTTTGTGCGTGATCTGCACTTTTTCCACGTCTTCCTGGAGGATGATCTTGAGGGCTTCGGGCGGCAGGCTGCGCACGTCGGGATCGGCCATCAGGCGCAGGCCGAGTTGTATTTTGGCCTTGTCGAGCAGGTCGTACACGAAGCGGGCGTTGCCGAAAGAGCGGTCGCGCCGGCGGTAGGCCTCGGTGATGTATTCGTCTACGAGGTCTTTGGCTTCTTTGGCCAGCAGAATTTCCTTTTCCCGGCAGGCGTAGTCGGCGATCAGGCTGAGTTCCTGCGGCAGGTAATCGGTGAATTCGAAGGTCATTTTGAAGCGGCTGCGCAGGCCCGGGTTGGAGTCGAGGAAGGTTTTCATTTCCTTCGGGTAGCCGGCCACGATCACTGCGAGGTCGCCGGGGCCGTTGGACATTTCCTTGACCAGTATCTCGATCACCTCTTTGCCGAAGTCTTTGGAGTCTTCGCTGGAACGGGCCAGGGCGTAGGCTTCGTCGATAAACAGTACGCCGCCGCGGGCCATTTCGATGGCGTCTTTCACTTTGGGCGCCGTCTGGCCGATATATTCGCCGACGAGGTCGGTGCGGTCTACTTCGTGTACGTGTCCTTTGCTGAGCAGGCCCATTTTTTTGTACAGGCGGCCCATCATTTTGGCCACGGTGGTTTTGCCGGTGCCGGGGTTGCCGATGAACACGGAGTGGACGTTGATGCTGTCTTTTTCCTGGAAGCCTTTTTCCTTGCGCAGTTGCAGGAACTGGAGGTATTGGGCGTGTTCGCGCACCTTTTGTTTGATCTCGGTGAGGCCGATCAGGGCGTCGAGGCGGGAAAGCACTTCTTCGAAGGTTTCCAGGTCGGCTTCTTCGGGTTGCAGGAATACCTGCTGGCCCTTGTCGGGCAGCCATACGCCGTTGATGCCCTCTTCCCAGTCGAGCCCCACCTCGAAGGGCATGACGGCCATGAGTTGGTCCATGAACACGATCTCGGCGGTGTAGCGGTCGTTGCGCCAGGAACCTTTTACGTTGCTGCCCCAGCCTGCCGTGATCTTTACGCCTTCGTCGCCTTTTTCCACGCGGTGCAGGCGCACCACCTGGCCTTTCAGTTCGCGGGCGTCGTTGTAGAATTTGATGAACAGTTCGCACTGCCACTGTTTGCTGAGCAGCACGTTTTTCAGCACCACTTCGGCGTAGATGTAGCGCGTTTCCTCGCCGTTGAAGCGGCGCAGGTACACCCGGTCGAATTCCGGCGTATCGTCGTAGGGGCCCTCGTACATGCGCAGTGAGGCGATCTGGCAGTAGGGGTTTTCCGTTTTGGTGATGGCCCGGCCGGCGTCTTCCACGTAGAAATAGCGGGTGGCTACCTTTTCGCCTTCGATCCAGGCTTCCCAGTAATAGGCGCCTTTTTTCCAGAAAACGCCTTCCTGTTTGTTGCCCCAGCCCTCGCGAATGTAGCCCACGGCGTCGTATTTGCTCACCTTGCGGCGGAACGGCAGTACGCAAATCTCTTTTTTCTGTTTTTTAACGGCATAACAACGCAGTTCCACGTTCACTTCCCAGTCCTCCACGTCGAAATGTTTGTTGTGAAACGACAGTTCGGCGTAGATGTAGGTCGTTTCATGCCGGTCGAATACCTGGCGGTATTTTTTCTTGTTGTCGGCCAGCCACTCGGTGGAAGCGTAAATTTTCAATTCCCGGAACTTCCAGCGTTTGGCGTCCGGGTTTTCGAGCGGTGGCTGCGATTGATGGGATCCGAAATACATGTTCTCCACGATGCAAAGGTAACTGGTTGGAGGGTTTGAGGGTAACTGGTTGGAAGGTTTCAGGTTCCGGGTAAGCAAGGATGGCCAAAATTACTACAAACCGGTCTTTTTTCACGGGAATATTTCTGAAAGTGTTAAAACATGCCGGAATATCCATGGTTTCAGGGCTGGTTATCCACCTCCTTTTTATGATAACAATCATATTCCGCCATGACCGGCAAGCAGTACTGCCAGCCGGAATGCGGTTTATTTTGTACGGTTGAATTGGAATAATTAAAAACCTAAAATCAGCATATTATGAAACAGATCAGACAATTTAAGGCCGTGACAAGTATTTTTCTGGCGGTGTTGTTCTTAATATACGCTGTGGGATGCCAAGTATATAGGTGGACTCCGATTTCGAAAGAAGAGATCAAACTACCAAATGAAAAACCGCTGGATATTTACTTGGTTGAACAATCCCGGCCTGCCCCACGAACCTGGACGATGTATGTAGATTCAATCAATCGGAATAGCCTCAGCGGTGCTATCCGGTTATTAAGCAAGGAACAAAGCCGTACTATTCGTAAAAGGTCTGGCCCAGTAAACGAATGGAACAATTGGCGCCATGTCATTATCGAATTGAAAAAGGATTATGCTAAAAACCTGCCTGACAGCGCATTTATTGTGTTGCCGATGGATCAGGTGGGAAAAATCGAGATACATGAATATGATAGATTCGGCTCCATAACGGGCTCGGTACTTGTAGCCGCAGGTGGTTTTTTTACTATGTTAGTGGTAATTGCGCTTACCAATAAAGGGCAGTCCTGCCCCTTTATTTATGCCGAAAATCCGGGCGGACGGGTATTTGAAGGCGAAATTTACAGTGGCGCTACCTACCCGCAACTGGAACGCCACGACTGGCTTTCCCTGCCACACCTCAAACCCACAGGCGAAACCTACCGGATCGCGATAGCCAATGAGGTGAAGGAAGCACAACACACCAATTTGCTCGAACTGGTAGCCGTGGATCACCCGCTCAGGGCGATCGTCCTGTTCGATAAATATGGCCGGCTGCACACGATGCCCGATCTGCAGGCGCCCCTCGGCGCTGTTGCTGCCGACGGTCAGGATATCCGCGAACAAATCCTGTGGGAAGACAGCCTCCGGTATCTCGGCCCCCCTGATAACAACACACCTGACGCCTCGGAAACCCTCACCCTGCAATTCCGCCGCCCGCCCGGCGCGAGGGAGGCCAAACTGGTCATCAACGCTAAAAACTCCATGTGGCTGGATCACGCACACGGGTTGATGGTGGATGGATTCGGCGAATACGGCGGCAAAGTGCGGGAAAACTTCCTGAAAAAAAGTGCCGGCGAGCTGCAAAACTGGATGCTGCGCCAAAACATTCCCCTGACCGTGTGGCTGGAAACGGCGCCGGGACAATGGGAACGCGCCGATCATTTCAACCTGGCCGGCCCCATGGCGCTGAAACGCGACGTGCTGACGCTGGACTTGTCGAAAGTGAAAGGCGAGCAGATCCGGGTAAAACTGAGCACAGGCTTCAAGTTCTGGGAGATCGACTACGTGGGTATGGACTTTACCCCCGATCAGGCGGTGCAGGTGCAAACCCTGGCGCCTGTTTCCGCTGTTGACCGCACTGGCGCCGACCTGACGGCTGCCCTGCGCGCCGACGATGCGCTGTATTACGATCAACCTAATGTGGGCGACGAGGCCGTGGTGACTTTCCCGGCGCCTCCGCTGCAACCCGGCCTGAAACGCAGTGTGCTGCTCCACTCGAAAGGACACTACCAGATCCTGCGCGAGCCGGCGCCGGGCAAACCGAGTCCGCGTTATCTGAAACAATTTGCCAGAAAAAATGCATTCCCCGTCTTCGCCCGGGAACAGTGGCGGGCGACGATGCGGAGTGAAAACCTGGTCTTTAAACACAAGCCATGAAGACGCCGACTGCAGTACCGAACCGCTACCTTACCGGCTGGAAGTTCCGGCTCGACCGGATACGGGCGCTCTGGCGGGCATGGAAAATCGCCCGGAAGCAATATCCGGATTTTGGGGAAAGCTGGCAGGCTTTCCGTTGTATGGCCGCGGCGGCGCGGGAAAACACCCGTATCCGCCACCTCGTGAAAGGTGTGGAGTTGGAGGGCCGGGTGTACACTTTAGTGGGCCTGCCCGGCCGCCCGTCGCCGGCCTTCGATCAGGTGATTAAAAATGAATTGCTGCGCTGCCGGCCGGTTGCCGGCCAAAAACCGGGCCTGGCGACCCTGTTATTTGCTTTTACCAAAAAATGCCCCCTGCGCTGTGAACACTGCTTCGAATGGGAGGTACTGAACCAGCGGGAAACCCTGTCGCTGGAAGACGTGCTCACGATCATTCGCAAATTCCAGGCCCGGGGCGTCGGTCAGATCGAACTCAGCGGCGGCGAACCGATGGTCCGCTTGGCGGAAATGCTCGAAATATTGCGCCGGAGCGACACCGGGCGAAGCGACTTCTGGCTGCTGACCTCCGGTTTCCGCCTGACGGTGGAAAAAGCCCGGCAACTCAAAGCCGCCGGACTCCGGGGCGTTTCAATCAGCCTCGACCACTGGAGCGCGCCGGAGCACGACCGTTTTCGCGGCATGGAAGGCGCGTACGAGTGGGCCGTACAGGCCGCCCGGCACGCCCGGAACGCGGGCCTGGTGACGGCATTGTCGCTGGTTCCCACCCACTCCTTCTGCACCCCCGAAAACCTGTGGCGCTACGCCGACCTGGCCCGCGAACTCCGGGTTCATTTTATCCGCCTCCTGGAGCCGCGCGCCGCGGGACATTACGCAGGCCTGCCGGTGGAACTGACGGATGCAGAACTGGCGGTGTGTGAAAACTTTGTACGAGAAATTCAGCGCAATACAACATACCGGGATTATCCGCTGGTGGAATACCATGCCACCTTTCAGCGCCTTGCCGGCTGCGGCGGCGCGGGCAAACGATACCTCTATGTGGATACCGACGGCGACGTGCACCCCTGCCCCTTTTGCCGGCACAAATACGGCAGCGCGCTCACTATGCCCCTGGAAACGATCATGCAGGCCATGAAAAACGACGGCGGATGCCCGGCCTTTCACAACCTGCAGTCTGCTTTGGAAAATACCGCGGTGCTTCATACCGCGTCGCACGACTGATAAGCCGGATTGGAAGCCATGCAGGTACGGCATAAAACCACCTGATTTACCCCGTATTTCTACCTGATTATGCGGTAAAAACGGGCGGTAGTTTGGAAGTCCTTCTTGTCGGGCATTACATTTACCCCAATATTTATGACGAAAACGATTTGCCAATGAAACAATTCCGTTTATTACCCGGCTTTTTCCTGGCCCTGATCGCCGCCCTCTGCTACTGCACTTCACCCGGCAGCCCAAAAGCGGACGTCTTGACCGGCGACACGCCCCGCGCGGTGGACAGCATCGACGCGACGACGGCAACGACAGAAAAAAACAGCTGGATTGCCGAAAGAACTATGATCGACGAGCGCCTCGGCGATACCGACACCAATTTTATCGTTGAGGGTTTCCGCATCCACAGGGGCGACCTGGAGGGTATGTTAAATGCGCTGAATGATAGCGCCTCTGCCTATCCGGACTCTGTATGGGCGATGCTCGGCATCCGGAACGATACCCTGACCCTCATTTTTCAAACCAGGGACAAAAAAACCGGCAGGGAAGTGTATTACGACTTCACCTCACCCTGCCCGCCGATGTGTCCGAACTAAAGTATGTGGGAAATATTGCTGGACGAACTGTCCAAGTTTTCGGCCCTGGTTTTCCTGTTCCTGGTTCCGTCCTGTGTGCTGGGGCTGAAGTACCGGCATCGTCTGGGCCGGCCTTTCCGGATACTGGTCGCATATTTGTGTTTCAACCTGGTCATTGAAATCGGCGCGCGGATACTCGGCTACACGGTGAAAAACAACCTGCCGTTGCTGCACCTGTACACCTTCGGCGAGTTGCTGCTGTGGTCGCTGTTTTACCGGGAAATACTGGCTCGCGGCACCGCCCTGGTACGGCATTTCAAATGGATCACCGGAGTGGCGCTAATGGTCATTGTATTCAATTCGTTGTTCGTTCAGGGCCTTTTAACGTTCAACTCCTACGCCAAAACGCTGGCGCAACTCATGGTCATTTTCTATGCCAGCAGTTATGCCTTCAATTTTCTGCTCGACGACGGCCCCGATACGCCGGAGAAAAAATTGTTACGCCAGGTAAACGCCGCCGTGCTCGTGTACTACTGCGGCAGCCTGTTCATTTTTATGTTCAGCAAGTTCAGGGGTGATAAGGCCGACTACCAGTTGCTGTGGAATGTGAATATCGTCCTGAACCTGTTTTTTCAAATCCTCGTCTTCATCAGTTTATGTCAAGCGATTTTCAAACCTCCGAAATAGTGCTGATGGTGGGCCTGGGCATCCTGATCATGGTGGCGCTCTCGCTTATCATGGTAGCATTCGCCGGTAAAGCCCAGCGGCGTATCCTGCAACAGCGCATGGATACCCAGGCACTGGAGTTGCGTTACCAGCAGGAACTGGTGCAAAAAAACCTGCAAACGCAGGAGGAGGAGCGCCAGCGCATCGCCGCCCACCTGCACGACGATATCGGCTCGAAACTCGGCGTGCTGCACCTGGCCTTCCACCGCCTCACCCGCCTGCCCGCGCCCTCGGAGGAACATGACCAGATGAAAGCCGAAATCGACGATCTCATCGCCAATGCCCTTGGCCGCGTACGGGCTATTTCGCACGAACTGCTGCCCCCGACGCTCGAAGATTTCGGCCTCATAGAAGCCCTGAAGGAATTGTGCGACCATATCCGAAAAACCGGCGCCCTCGACGTACAACTGGAAACCGAACTGGAGCGGGCCGACATCGGCGATACCGCCACCGAACTGCACCTGTTCCGGATCGTACAGGAACTGTGCAACAACACCCTCAAATACGCCCAGGCCGTCCGGATAAATATCCAATTACAGCGCCGGGGTGGTAAAAA
>CALEYM010000008.1 GCA_937926185.1 uncultured Bacteroidota bacterium
TCACGGGATTTAGATTTCGGAAATTTTTCAAATTTCCGAAATCTTCGGCTGTTGTATCAAAACCGCAACCGCGCCTGAAATTTCCACGCCGTTTCCCTGCCTGTTTGTCCCGAACTGGTGACAGCTTTGTTTATCATGGTTTGTTCCAGGCGGCTTTCCAGGCGGAGCCAATCGTTCACCCGCCAGGTCAGGTTGATAAAATACCGGGCGCCCCGGCCGGCAAAGCCTGGAATTGAAATAGCGGCAAACAGGTCGTTTTCGAAGGTATAAACCCGTGTATCGAAGTCCTGGGTGTCAAAAATCGTATAGCGCAAGGAGCCGTAAACCGGCGAACCCAATGGCCGCAGTACAGCCTCCTGAAAGGCCAGAAAGCCGCGCGATCGGGCAGCTTGCCCGATTCGGAAAGTAGTCCATTCCACACGGCTGCGCATTTCCAGGCCCTGACCCAGTTTATATGACCCGTGCAGACGAAACCTGCCGCGTTTATTTTCCGCCAGTCCGGTTGCTCCCTCTGTATCTATTTCACTATCTCGTTCCTTTATTTCCAGTTGCCACAGCGCGTAAAAAGAAACGCCACGCAGGGGAGTCCAGATCAACCGCCCCAGGTATTCGCTGCCGGCAGAAGGCGCGCTCACGCCAAAACGCAGCCAGGGATGCCTCCAAACATCGAAATAGGCGTTGATCTGCCATTTACGGCCAAACCGGATGTCAGTGCCCACGTAAACGCCTTGTTCATTTGAAGCGCCATTGGTTTCTGCAAAAGGAGCGGCGTACACCGATTGGTAATCGCGGCCCAATGCCCGGTGCAATACGGCCAGCGTCACGCGCCGGTCGGCGGCAAACAACAGGCCGTTCAAGGCCGAGACGCCGCCGTTGTCGCTTCGGGCTATTTCGCCGAACAGGTACCAGTTTCGGCGGCGCCAGTTGTAGTCGAGGCTGACCCCGGTCAGGCTTTTACCGGTAAAAACAAAACGCCGGTATGGGGCCAGGGTGGGTTGCCAGGCTTTATCGTATTCAAGATGTACTCCGTTCAATGATACCTGGCCGTTTTTCCAGCGCCGGGTGGCCGATATGCCGCTAAGCCATTCCCGGATTGATTTTTCATCGGCGATTTCGGCCGGCGTACGGTGCAGGCCGGAAGTTTGCAACGATGAGAAGACCTGGTCGGCAAATTCCTGATCAATCGTATCGACAGGCGCCAGTACGTTGGCATCGCGCCGGCGCGCGGAGAATAAGGCCGTTATTTCCCAGTTCTTACCCAATGCGAGCGTAGTAGCGGCGCCCCGCAGAAAATACGCTTCGCCAAATGCGGCGTAGGCGTTTATTTTCCTGTTATCGCGGGCCACTGACATTGTTTCGGCGGACTTACCCGGGGAAAAGCCTGTTTGCAGCAACAGCCCTTGGCCAAAACGTGCCGAAAAATCGCCCAGGGCAAGAGTTTTAAGCGTGGGATTTACCTGTTGGGCAAAAAAATGGGCGCTGTAAAAATCGAAACCGCGGGGATTGCTGCCCCGGAAAAAAGCCTCTCCGGGGTCTTTTTCCGCTGTAAAACCAAAGCGCAGGCGGTTGTCGAAACTGTGCCGGAAGCGAAGGGCGGCGGCATCGGGTTTCCCTTCGGCCGCGGCAGGTATGTTGATGCCGTTGTTGCGCCCCCAGCGCAGGATCAACTCGTTTTCACCTTCAATAATACCGCGGCGCAGAGGAACATTCCTGGTATCCAGCCCTGTAGAAACCTGTACAAACGGCAGCAATCGGCGAATATCGGTCAAATCCCAGGCGGGTATCGCCTGCAGTTCGTATTCATTCAGCAAAGGGCCGAAAAGTTCGCGGTAAGCCAGAAAATTTTCGATCTGAATTTCATTCAGCAGACGAATTGACAGCAAGTCTTCGCGGGTAGCGATATTCAGGTTAAGCGGCCGCAGGCGCAGGTTTTCCAGCGTTTCGAGAAAAAGTTGCGCATCGGCTTCGGATGCCTGTTCGTTTTCCCGGAAAAAATTTTCCAGCAATTCCCCTGCCGCCGGGTCTTCAGTTTGCGCCAGACAGGGCAAAACCGGGCATAACAGCGTCAGCAGCAGAACTCTTTTCAAAAGAGCGCTCCACAATTGTATCATCTTTAACATTGCCATTTCCGGGTGTTCGTACAGCCCAACCGGCTGTCGTTTATTTTGGCCACAATGTAGGCAAGAAAAAAAACGTTAATTATAGCTACTTTTGCAGCACAATTTTAAAACCTGTAAAACACATTTTACACATGAAAAAAACACTTCTTGGAATGCTCGCAGGCGCGTTGCTGACTTTCGGCCTGGCTTCTTGCGGCGAGAAACTGCTGACCGACGAGCAGGTTAAAGCCGAAATTGAAAAAGGCTTTGAAGCAGGCAAGGGCGCCGTCGAAAAGGAAATGAACGACAAATGCGACGCCGAATTTGAAACTCGCGTAACCGCCGAGGTCGATCGCCTGAAGGCCGAAGCAGAAGCAAGCGAAGTCGTTCAGTAAACTTTTGCTTTCCCATCCAACGGCTCAGAAAACCGCTTCATGTTATTCTTCATTTTAAAATTAACGAAAAATTTATGAATAAGAAACTCCTGCTCGCGGGCATTGCCGTTACCGCGGGATTTGTTCTCCTGACCGCCTTTGGCCCTAAACAAGACCAGCAAAAACAGGAAATCGCCGCCGCTGTTACCGCCCGGCTCGACGAATTCCGGGCACAAAAAGAAGAAGAATGTACTGTAAAAGTAAATGCGGAAGCTCAAACACGGTTCCAGGCTTACCTGGCTTCCAAACCTGCCGAGCCCGTCAAGTCTGCCGCGGGGAGAACGACAAAGAAAAAAGGCTCTTCCACCAAGGTGACTCCGTTGCCGCAGACGGCGCCGACCGACCCGCAAAAAACGCGGCCCGGCGCCACCCAACCAGGCAATGTGGAAGAACAAAAAACCCGTAGCGGCGCTTCGCCAACCACTACGCCAGTCAGCCCGACCGAGCAGAAAAAACGCCCGGGCGCCGCGGGTGGCGGAGGTAACTAAACCAGGTTTTTTTCCGCTAAATAAAAAAGCAGGCCGATGGAAGTCTTTTCCACCGGCCTGCTTTTTTAATATGTGCGCTGAATTACTTGTTAATAATAAAGGTGCAGTTCTCTGTAGAGTTGTCGCTGTAAGTAACGATGTAGGTCATGTTGATGGTATTGCCGGAAATTTTACCGGTGCCGCTGAATTTACGTTGAGCGGGGTCGATAAAATTGTTCAGAGAAATCACCTCGGCTGTGGAAGAACCGGAGTTCTCCAAAGAAATTTCAGCATCGACATAAGATGCAAATCCACCAAAATTGGTAATACGGACGCTGCTGTTGGACAATTTGGTGATATTGACCGGTTGTGTCAGAGCGCCGCCGCAACCGTCGGTCCCGGTGTATGATCCCAGGAATTTGGTTACCCACTCTTCGAGGCATCCGGTGCCTTCAAAACCGACATCGCATACGCAAACGCCTTCGAAGCAAGTGCCGTTTGCGCCGCAGTCAACATCTTTGCAGGGATCGGAGTCGCCACAAGAGGCGAGAAAAACGGTCATCGCAAGCAGAAACGAGAGAGAGAAAACTAGTCTTTTGTTCATCTTTGAATGTTTTTGTGTTAGATAATAAGTTTCTTACAAGTTCGCCGCAAAAGTAATGAATAAGGTATTGCATACCCTTTTTACCTTGCGGAAATTTCTGCCTAAATGCAATACCACAAACTCAACGTTTCAAAAACGGCCCATTATTATCAGCTCGGCGAACCGGGCGCGCATATCCGTCAGTTGTGGATCGTTTGCCACGGTTATGCCCAACTGGCTTCGGAGTTTTTGGAGGATTTTCGCCTGCTCGACAACGGACAAAACCTGGTGGTAGCGCCGGAAGGCTTAAACCATTTTTATAAAAAGGGATTTTCAGGGCCGGTCGGGGCATCCTGGATGACCCGCCATTTCCGGGAAGACGAAATCGCCGACAATGGCGCTTACCTGCAGGCGCTGCTAAAAAAATTTACAACCTTACTGCCTCCTGACGTGCGGATCGTTTTACTCGGTTTTTCCCAGGGCACTGCGACGGTTTGCCGCTGGATTTTGCGCTATCACCCGGAATTTCACGACCTGGTGCTTTGGGCCGGCATGCCGCCGGAGGATCTGGATTATCAGGCGCACAAGGCGTATTTGTCCAATAAAAACCTTTACCTGCTTTATGGGTCAAACGACCCCTTCTTAACGCCGGATCGTTTCGCGCAATTGCAGGAAATAGAAGAAAACAGCGGCCTGGACTTTGAAGAGTCTTCTTTTCAGGGCGGCCATGAGATACCCGGAACCGCTCTGCGGGAATTATTGCAAAAACTGAACTGACAATCTTTGTAATCGCCCACTTAATCTTCATTTTTGCCGCATGGATTTTAAAAGATTTCTTCCCCACCTCATCGCGATAGGTGTGTTGCTGGCCGTCGCAGCCGTGTTTTTTGCGCCCAATGCCTTTAGCGGCAAAGTATTGCCACAGCCGGACAACGACAAAGCCCGAGGCATGCAAACGGAAATTCAGGCATACCTGAAAACGGAAGGGAAGGCGCCTCTTTGGACCAACAGCGCCTTCGGTGGGATGCCGTCCTACCAGATATACGCGCCTATTCACGGCAACCTGACCATACCGGTTTTTTACGGGCTTTTACTGGGTTCGGATATCAGCACCGGCGCATGGGTGCAGGTTTTACTGGCTATGCTTTGCGCCTATCTGCTGCTGAGCGTTTTGGGCGCCGACTGGCGGGTGGCCATTTTTGGCGCGCTCGCTTATGGCATTACCACTTACAACGTCGATATACTGGAAGCAGGCCATACGACCAAAATGATCGCCCTGGCACTGATGCCGGGCGTCCTTGCCGGCCTGGTATTGACTTTCAACGGCAAATATTTACTGGGCGGGGGGCTTATGGCGTTGTTTCTGGCTATGCAGGTTTATGCCAACCACGTGCAGATCACTTACTATACGCTCCTGCTTAGCGGCATCTACTTTGTGGCAAAATTAGTGGATGCTATCCGTCAAAAAGACGCGCTTAATTGGAGCAAAGCATTGGTTGTCAGTATTTTGGCAATTACGCTTGGCTTTGCAGCCAATACCGCCCGTTTGTACTGCACTTATGAATACGGCCAGGAAACCATCCGCGGCAAATCGGAACTCAGTAAAAACAGCGCCAAGGGCGACGGCCTGGATAAGGATTACCTGTTCGGCTGGAGCTACGGTACGGCAGAAAGCTTTACCCTGCTGGTACCGCATTTTGCCGGTGGCGGGGCAGGGGAGTCGTACAAAGGCTCCAAACTGATCAGCGCATTGGATCCGCAGTTCCGGAATCAGGTGAAGAGCTTGTTTTATACCGGCGACCAACCGTTCGTCGGCACGGCTATCTACTTCGGGGTAGTGGTCTGTTTTCTGTTCCTGCTCGGCGCCCTGCTGGTGCCCGGCGTTTACAAATATTGGTTGTTGGCCGGAGGACTGTTTATGATCTCACTGGCCTGGGGCAAAAATTTCTTTTTAAACTTTGTCTGGTACGACTACCTGCCCATGTTCAACAAATTCCGGGCAGTCTCCATGGCCCTCGGGGTCGGGCAATTGTGTTTTGCCTTGTTGGCCGCTTTGGGTCTTCAGAAACTGACAGACCCGGAAATTGACGTGACGCGTAAAAAGAAAGCCCTGCTGATAGCCGCGGGGATCACCGCCGGTCTTTGTCTTTTGGCCTGGATGTTTGGCAGCACCAGCGGCCCCAACGATCAGGTGTTGCAACAAGACGCCCGTTTGCTCAGCCTGTTGCAGGAAGACCGCGCCGATATGCTGCGCAACGACGCGCTGCGTTCGGTAGCCTTTATTGCCATCGCCGGCTGGATGCTGTGGCTGTATTTGCAAGGCTACCTGAAAGCGGGTTTGACGGTAATTCTGGTTGCGCTTGTTTCCCTGGCCGATCATTGGCTGGTGTGCACACGCACCCTTACCGCCGACAAATACGAAACCAAACGCGCAAACCTGGCGCCTCCGCGGGAAGAAGCCTACGACAAGCAGATCAGACAGGATCCCGACCCGCATTACCGCGTACTCGACCTGGCCCGCGGCGGCATCACCGGCAATGCCTGGAGCTCTTATTTCCACAAGAGCCTGAGCGGTTATCACGCTGCAAAACTGGGCCGGTATCAGGATGTCATTGATACATTTCTCAATGCCGACCTGGGCCGAAACCTGCATATCGTGGGCATGCTCAACGGCAAATACATCGTTTCGCAACAAGGCGAGGTGATGCGCAATCCGGAAGCCCTCGGTAATGCCTGGTTTGTCAAACATTTTGACGTGACGCCTACCGCCGACGCGGAAATAAATGCCTTGCACCGCCTCAACCCTAAAGACTCGGCAGTGGTGCAGGAATCCTTTGCTGCCAGCCTTCAGGGCCTGAATTTACAGCCGGACAGCACGGCCACCATCAGGCTGGCCAAATACCACCCGGCAAAAATGGAATACGAATATTCGGCCAATACCGAACAACTGGCCGTCTTTTCAGAGGTGTATTATCCGCCGTCGAAAGGCTGGAAGTGTTATCTGAACGATCAGCCCGCGCCGGATTTTATCAAAGTTAACTATCTGCTCCGCGGCATGCGCCTTCCTGCAGGCCAGAACATGCGCCTGGAAATGCGCTTCGAGCCCAGCTGTTTTGATATGGGCGAACAGGTGGCGCGGATCGCTTCGGCCATCCTGTTGCTGGTATTTCTGGGCAGCCTGTTCTGGTGGTTCCGCCGGCATCAGTTGGGCGATCCCAACCGCTTGACCGATATACCCAGGGCAGAACGGGAAAAACCCGCGACCAAGGCTTCGAAACCGGTAAGGAAAAAGAAATAGACGTCTTACACCCGCGCTAACAAATTGCGGTACAAGCGAATATATCGTTCGCTGACCACCGCGTTGGCGTATTGGCGTACCGCCTTTTCGCGGGCGACCTTTCGATAGGCTTCAATAGGTTTTTCGCCGCGGCCAATCTGCCAGATACCTTGAGCCAACGCCCCGGCATCCCCCTGGGGCGCGATAAATCCTTCCTGTAAATGTTCGACCATTTCGGGAATACCCCCGGTTTGGAAACCTGCGACCGGCGTACCGCAAGCCAGCGACTCCATTACCGTATTGGGCAAATTGTCTTCCAGCGAAGGAATGACAAAAACGTCGGCGGCACCGTAAACAGACACCAACCCGGCGGTTTCGCGCACTAAACCCAGGGCATGAAAAGGGTAGGGTAGGGCTTGCAACTCTGCCGGGTCGGATTGGCCCAGCACCAACAGTTCAACCGGTACAGCAGGATGCAGATTTTTCAATTCCTGAAGCGCATGCAAGAGTAAAAGAAACCCTTTGCGGGTTTCTTTTACTTTCATGGCGACAAACAATAATAGCAAGCTATCCCGCCCAATGCCTTTCGACTCTCTGAAAGCCATCCTTTCGGCAGGGGAGACAGGCTTAAAAACATCGGTGTCAATAGGGTTGGGAATTGCGGTAACCGGATAGTCCCGCAACAGACTGCTGCTGCGCGCCTCGCCGGCCAACCACTCGCTGCAGGTAACAAAATGAATGTTCCCCGGTATTTGCTTCTGTTTCTTTTTCCATATCCGGTGCGACAAATCGCCGGGGCCGGGCGCGCGCAAATAAGGACACATACCGCAGGATTGCCGGTAACGGCGACATTCGCCGCTGTAGTGACACCCGCCCGTAAAAGCCCACATATCGTGCAACGTCCAGACAACCGGTTTCCCAAGGGCTGCCAGTTGGCGGATATTTTTTAGAGACAAGAAGCCCTGATTGATCCAGTGCAAATGCAGGATGTCCGCTTCCTGTACCAGCTTGTGTCGGCTCAGATCGTGGCCAAAGTTGGCTGGCGAAAAGTAAAACCGTATCGATTTATCTCGTTCGAACGGCAGAAAAGAAAGCCGTTCGGCATAAAACGGCCATTTGGACGACGTTTCATCCGCGGTAATCAAGTTGGCCGTTTCCCTCCTTTCGCTCAATGCCTGTTGCAAGCGCCGGCATGCCGCGCCCGCGCCGCCATGTTTATAGGTCGTAAAAAGTAAAACATTCATAATTTTGGCCCAAAACTCTAAACTTTTAATCAATCCGATGCCCTGTTCCGTTCCTGTTTTATTGCTTGCATTTAATCGCCCGGAAAAAACGGCAAAAGTGCTGGCACAAATCCGCGAAGCTGCGCCGGTACGGGTGTATGCGCATTGCGACGGCCCGAGGAGCAATTACCCGGATGACCTGAACAAGACTACCGAAGTAAAACGCCTCGTATTGGACCACTTATCTCTGCTGGGAGTCAAAACGCTGTTCCGCGAAGAAAATATGGGCCTGCGAAAAGGCGTGTACGATGCCCTCAACTGGTTTTTTGAGCAGGAAGAATATGGCATTATCCTGGAAGACGACTGTGTACCCGATCTCTCGCTATTCCAGTTTTGTGCCGATTTGTTGCTCCGATACCGCGACGACCCGGAAATCATGCACATCGGCTGCTCCAATCTGGCGGAATCACACACCGAAAATCTGGCCGCCGATTATTTCTTTTCCCGCTTCCCGCTTGTTTGGGGCTGGGCTTCCTGGCGACGCGCCTGGCGCAACATGACGATTGACCTGGAAGGACTGGATAGATTTGAACGAAACCGTGAAATGAAGCGTTTTATACCCGGCGCTATGGCCCAGGCTTATATTTCGGAAAAGTTCCGGGCGACAAAAACGGGGAAAATGAACTCCTGGGCCTATTCCTGGTTTTATAGTATATTGAAAAACAATGGGTTATGTATCATTCCCAAAATCAACTTAGTGCAAAACGTTGGGGTAGGGGAGGCCGACGCGACGAATACGACCAGGCATAACAAAAAAGCGCGGAAAGCGGCGGGTTCCATACATTTCCCGCTTACCCACCCTTCAGGAAAATCGGTAGACCCTGATATGGAAAAGCGAGTCTTTTATGTTTCCCAAAAAAGCCGGCTTCGGCTGCCGCCCTGGTATTTACTACATATCCTTGGGTTACGGTAACGGCCTGCCGCGACCTTTTGTTTTTTACTCCTTACCCTTTTTAACACTATCCTGCACCGCGAAAAAAGTACGCGATGAAGAACTTTATCATTTTTGACCTCGAAGCCACATGCTGGGAAAACATACCCCCGGGTTTTGTGCAGGAAACCATCGAAATCGGCGCTTTCCGGGTCAACCACTACGGCGAAGTGCGCGGCAAGTTCAACCGGTTCGTCCGCCCGGTAGTACACCCGACCCTTTCTCAATTTTGCCGGCAGCTGACGAATATCAACCAATTAGATATCAACAAAGCCCGCACATTTCCGGATGTGATCGAAGAATTTCTGGACTGGGCGCGTATCGGCGAGGAAGACTACGTCCTTTGTTCCTGGGGCTCTTTCGACAAAAAAATGTTCATCAACGATTGCCGGCTCCACCGGGTTGAAAGCGAATGGGTGGAACATCACGTCAACCTGAAAGAGCAATACAAACATTTCAAACGGCTGCGACACTCCATCGGACTGCGCAAAGCCGTGGAAAAAGAGGGTATCCCGTTTACGGGGCAGCATCACCGGGGTATTTCCGATGCGGAAAACCTGGCCAAGTTGTTTTTAAAATATCTTGGCAACTGGAACCTGTGAAAATTAATGTGATCAATGTGGTCAATGTGGTCAATACATTTAAACCACATTGACCACATTAAAATCAGGAAGCGTACGGCGAATCGTAGCCCAGTATTTTCAGCATCGAATCGGCGTCCTGCTCCTGGAAAACCTCCCAGTCGGTGAATTCGCCGTAGTAGTTTTTGTCAATCAGTATGTGTTTGGGCGCTGGCAGCAGGCAGTGTTTCAAACCTCCGTAACCGCTCAGCGCCTCCTGGTAAGCGCCCGTATGGAAAAAGCCGATGTACAAAGGGTCATCTTTACTCTCGTCGTAAATGGGCAGGTATACCTGGTTGATATGCGCCTCTGAATTATAATAATCGGCATTATCGCAGCTGATACCGCCGATGTTTACTTTCTGGTATTCTTTCTCCCAATGATTGATGGGCAGCAGGATAAAACGCTCTTTGATCCCCCAGCTGTCCGGCAGGGTATTGATCAGGGAATTATCCAGCATGTACCATTGTTCGGCATCGTTTTGTTGTTTTCTTCCGATAACCGAAAAGATGGTGGCGCCGCTTTCGCCGACGGTGAATTTGCCGAATTCGGAATAAATATCCGGTTCCGGCACGCCTTCGTCGTCGCAGTATTCTTTGATCAGGCGAACGATTTCATTTACCATGTAGGGGTAATCGTAATCAAAACCAAGGGAATTGCGGATGGGCATGCCGCCGCCTATATTCAGGCAGGTGAGGGTAGGGCACACCTTGCGCAGATCACAATACGTTTTGATTCCTTTTTTTAGCTCGCTCCAATAATACAAAGTGTCTTTGATCCCGATGTCGACGAAGAAGTGCAACATTTTAAGGTTGAATTTGGGGTTGCCCGCAATCTTGCTCTGGTAAAAAGGCAGCACCTCGCTTTGCCGGATACCAAGCCGGGAAGTGTAAAACTCAAAATTAGGCTCTTCTTCCGTGGCCATCCGGATACCGATGTTGAAGTGCCCCCGTTTGATATACGCATTATACATCTCCAGTTCCGCGGCATTGTCGCATACCGGGATGACATTCTGAAAACCTTCGTCGATCAGGCGGGCGATTTTTTGAGCGTAGGCCGGCGGTTTGTAGCCGTTATTTACGATCGTAGTGCTTTTGTTGATCTTGCCGAGCTTGTACAAGCGCCAGATCAGGTCGATGTCAAAGGCCGAAGAAGTTTCGAGCTGTGTGCCGTTTTCCAGCACCTCGTTCAGCACAAAGGCGAAGTGAGAGCTTTTGGTGCAGTAGCAATAAATATACTTGCCGTTGTAATTGTGGCGCTGAATGGCATCCCGGAATAATTTCCGGGCCATTTGAATTTTCTCGCCAATTTTGGGTAAATAGGTCAGTTTCAGGGGCGAGCCGTATTTCTGTACCAGGTCGTGGATGTCAATATCATTAAAAAGAAGCCGGTTGTTTTTCAAACTGAAGCCATCCTGGGGAAAATCGAAGGTCTGCGCGACCAGGTCGTAATATGTGTTTTTCATTTATCTATTTAACATAATATAAATTATAGGCAAAATTTTAAGGCGTTTTTATTCCTTCTTTTTTCGCATCCATCCGGTAAAATCATCGATCAGATCGCTGAACGATTCATAATCCTTCCGGAAACTAATGCCGAAGCCGTATCGGGAACGCCGGGAACCGCCGGCAAAATCCGGTTCGTTGCGCTGGTATACCTTGAGCCGCCACTGACGGTTTTCCGTCAGTTGAATTTCCAGGGTCACGTCTTCGCCCCAGCCTTCACTCGTGGAGGTTCCCGGTTGGCCCAGGCCGAATTGCTGTCCGATCTGCACTGTAATCCGGTCGTTGGCAAAGCCGCTCGTCAGGCGTAATTGTAATTCCCGGCCCACTTGCGTCAGGTTTTGCCCGGGAGTGACCTGGTTGCGGTATTCATTATAGTCAATATCAAAGTTGATGCTCGATACGGTTCCGCCAAACCATTCGGTAGCCAGGCTGGTCAGGTATCCGGAGAGCTGATTGCCTAGTACCTGTGTCAAGGTGTTGAACGCGGAAGCCAGGTAATCGTCGCTCTGGATATTGCCGGAGCCGGATGAGGGCGGCAAAAACGACCCCACCACCACCAGCCCGAATACCTGGCGCGTTAGCTCGTTCTGATCCTGGCGCAGCAATGTTAACTTACTGTCAATCAATGATTTAGTTTGAGATGAAACATTCGGGAAGCCGAGGTCGAAGGTGATGGTCGGTTTAAACAAATCGCCTTTCAGGTGCATGGTTACAACGACCCTTGTCGATTTGCTTGCCTCGGAGCTTAAATTGTTCGTCAGCGCCAGTTCGTCCCGGAGCAGATTGTAAAGCGAGGCGTTTTCCTCGTAAGTAGCGTCGAGGCTGATCTGGGCGCTGTACGGATCGCCGAACCAGCTGATGCTGCCGCCTTCAGCCACGGTAAAGGGTTTGTTAACCCAGTTCAACAAGGTAAACAAATATTCACCCCGCCGGATACGATAGTCGCCGTACATTTTAAACTCCCCTTCCCGGTTTATGGTCATCCGGATATTGCCCTCTCCCCTACCCTTCACTATATCGCCGGCTTTTTCATCGAAAATGAGTTGGACTTCCGCTTCGTCGGTAATCGTCAGGTTCATTTCCAGGTTTAAACCCTTGATATCCTCCAATACAAAACTTTTTGTTTTGCCAGATGATTGATCTTCACTTTTTTGGGCGAAATTAATAAAACTGATATCCTGAATATCGGATGTTGAACCCAGAGGGATATAAAGCCGTGTGTCTTTGCCGGTAACGGCGGTGATAAAAATATTTGTTTTACTAAAAGAACCGGTAAAGCGCGCGTCAAACTCGCCTATTCCCTGGCCATAAAACAATTCGTTATCGGTGCTCAGGGTATTGAGCATCATAAAATCATTGCCAACCGATTTGATCCGGCAATCTATTCGCCAGTCCTGAAAATGGTCGTGGCGAAGTCCTCCCTGTACGAGCGCCTGGTGTTTGCCGGCGTCGAGGATGGTCACGCTATCCGCCCACAGTTGATAATTGGTTAATCGAATGGTTTGGTTGGGGATATAAAAAAGCGCTTTCAGGTAATCCATCTGGAATTGCCCGTCTATTTGCGCGGCGCCCTTCATGCCCACCCGGTTGAAAGGGCCGCCGAGATAAATCGCATCGGCGTTTATTTTGCCCGTTGTTTTGGAGATGCCCGGCACAAAAAGCTGAAGCGCTTCCATAGGAAAATTTGTTGCAGATACTTTTGCCTGAAAATCGCCGGGGCGAATAACGCCTAATTCTTCAAAAGCATGCTCCAGTGTATTATCCTGGGCCCAGGCGCCCAGGATACGGAGTTGATGTTTGTCTTTGTCTCTCAAAAAAACGCGCCACCAAAGCGCCGAGTCCAGGTCGGGCAATTCCACGTTTGCAATCAGTTCCCCGTAAGGTTTTTCATTTACAAATATGGTATCCGTAGTCACATACCCCCTGAAGTCCTTCAACTGGAAAAGGTCGTACAATTCGACATCAATATTGTAAATTTTGCCCCGAAGGTTGATGCCGTCGATGCGGAAGAATCGCTGTAAAAAACTCAGGTCGAAGTTGGCCAGGGAGAACAGCGCGCCTTTGCCATCGTTAAAAGGATCGACGACAATACGCTGCAGGCCATTCATCAGATCAAAATTCCGGGCATCGAAATAGTTGCCGGAGAAGCGCAGAAAATTGTCTTCATCCATGAGCCACTCTTCATCGAATAGCGTGATATTCGAAGTATTGAAGTGGATTTGCCAGAGCGAATCGACGGTGGACAACACGCCGTTCAGATTGACCCGCTGCACAATGGAAGCCGTGTCTTCTGTTTTAAAAGTGAATCCTGCCTGCTCCCGGGAAACCTCTCCAAAGAAATGGACTTGAGCCAATCTTTGCCCGTTGGTCAGCAGTGCCCGGGGTATGCTCAGGTCATATTTGCCGCTGCTACCGGTATTGTTCCACGAAAAATTCAAGTCCCGGGTGGAAAAACCGTTGTAAGTCAGTTTCGGAAAGTAAAACTTAAGGTCGGAACTTTGTTTAAGGGTGTTGACATGCCCCCGAATCCATGCGCTGCTGATGGTATCCAGGGCAGGATCGATCAGGTGGGTCAGGTTGCGGGTGTTTTTAATCTGGATGTTAAATTTGTAGTTATCCGTTAGTGGCAGCGTATCCGAAGCGGGTGGTTTCCCAAATGCCTGCTCTATCAGGGTCGGATGATTTCCGTGAAAAAACCGGAATAAATTGGCGCCCATCCGATCCAATTCGAAGCGACCTTCCAGTATTCCGTTGACGATATCGGAAAGTACGATAAAATAACGTTCCCCGTTGGGCCGGTTGAGAGCGGCAAAGGTAAGAGAGTCGACCCGGTGAACATATTGTTTGTCTTGTATGAGGCGAAAGTCGCGGAGGATTACCGTGCCCCGCAGGTCGTTCAGGTTGCGCGCGTACAGTTGAATTTTATTGATCCTGCCCGACAGTACCCAGTCCTCCTTTACCAGATTGAGGGCGCCGAGGTCCAATCGTCGCAAATCGGCTTTAAAATCATATTCGGTTGTATCTTTCAGGTTCACTGTGCCGTCGAAGGTGAAATCGATATTCGGGTCTTCGATGTTCATAAAACCCTGGAAGACCGCTTTATTGAACCGGCCGTTCATTTCGACATTGCGATAATTATAACCCCTGAAATAAAAAGAATCGATGACGCCGGTTAATTGGGCGTTGATCGCTTGCAAGGTAAGGCCGGTGCTTTTGGCGATATTGACCCGGAAGGTGGATTTGCCGAATTCAGGGTTCCCTGTCCATTTTTGCAAATCGAAGTCGCTCATGTTCAAAAAGCCCGAGTAAGTGGCCTTTTCCGCTCCGCCGGCCAGGTCGAGTTTCATATCCAGATTCCCGTAACCGATGTCTGTTTGAAGGTCGCCGGTTAGAATGTGATTAGAGCCGAAGAAAATCTGGTAAATCCCGCTAAAGTTTACGTTTCCAAGGCGGTTGAAATATTCCGGCGCTTCAAACCCCGGTATCAGCTGCCGTATTGTCGGCATATTGGAACGCGCCTGTTTCAGGTCGAAGTGCAGCCGCATCAGATCGGCGCCTTCCGCCATATCGTCGCCGTCAAAATCGCCTTCAATAAAGGAGTTTTCATTCAGGCGTATATTTAAACCCCTGCCGTTCAGGCGGTTCACGCTGCCGTCAATGACGCCCGTGATGTCTATTTTCTCCAACCGGTTTTGCGCAAAAAAGGTGTTTTCAGCAACCGCGGGACTGAAATGCATGATGTCGGACAATTGTATTTGCGAACCCGGCGTCAGCCGGGCCTCCATCCTGACTTTACTGGTAAACCTGTTAAAATCCCGGTAAGTTTTGTAGTGCAGTGCCAATGTATCGCCCAGGGTGCTGCCCGGCGTTTTTAGCCGTACGCCATATAATGCGGCTATAGTGTCGTTTACGATCACTTTTCCGGCTTGCAGACTTTCCAGTATCAGGCCGCATTGCTCCTGCGCTGATAAATTCCGGAGCACCCCTCCGAAAGCAAGATCATCGTTGGCCGTCAGGCTGTCTGCTTCCAGATTGATCTGCCGTACAGCCAGGTGCGTATAATCCATTACATCCGGCTCCGTCGTTCGGGCCGGTGAAATATCGAACCGGTCCAGGGAGAACAGGCCATCGCGAAGCGAAAGGTTGCCGATTTTCAGTTGCAAGGACTTGGCCGGTTTTTCATTTTTTGTAGAATCGATCTGCTTGGATACCGGACGCGCGGCAGGGCGCTCCCCTACCCTGCCGCTCAGGGGTTTTGCCGGATATTCGGCAATGGAAAAAGAAGGCCCGTCCAGTTGTACCGACTGAATATCAAAAACCTGTTTGCCAAGATCAAGATCGTTTACCCGTACATGCCCCGATCTGATTCCCGCGGTCATGCGTTGTCCCCTGACGCGATCATCCAGGATAAACTGGACATCCGAAAGCCGAAGGTTCTGTATCCGGATATGGAATGGAGCGGGCTCCTTCTTTTTTTGGTCGGAGCCGGCAAAATAGTCCAGAATAAATTGCAGATTATTGTCGTACTCCCCTTCGGCGCGGCGGATATTAAATCGCGCCTTGTCGAGGCTTATCTCATTGAATTCCAGCCTGTTGCGAAGGAGGGTAAAAATATTGGAATTCAACCCGGCTTTCAGGCTTCGCGCAAACAATAAGGTGTCGCCTTTCAGATCGGCCACGTAAAACCTTTCCAATACCAGGTTGTCGAAAAAAGAAAAATCGATGTGCCCGACCGTAACGGTAGTATTCAATTCTTCGGACAGGTAAGCGCTCACTTTCCCGATCAACCAGTTTTGCACAGCCGAAGATTGCAGGACGAAATATAAAACGATCAGGGTCAGTACCAGGCCGAAAACGATATTTTCGATCCGGCGCCATATCCGGCGCAAAATCGTCAGCAACCGGGAGAAAAACTGACCGGGCGCCGATGGATGATTTTGCGGAGAAGGTACTTCGACCATGATCGTTTTAAAACAAAAAAGTGTGGGATACGTTCGTTTCCACACTTTTTTGACGCTAAAAAAGGGTGCAAAATTACTCAGGACACCCGGAAACTGGAAGCGCCGAGCAAACCTTTGTCGCAATAAATAGCGACAACGTAGTTGCCTGACTTGAGTTTATCCTCCAGTTGATGGGCAAATGACATGCGTTGGGTGGATTCCAGTACCACTTGTTTTACCTGCTGGGCCATAATTTCCACGGGGCCGGTAGGTGCATACACCGTGGTTTTGGTCGGATTTTTGGCCGCGATCGGTACGCCCTTGTCGTCGGTGATAACCAGATATAATTTTTGCGGTCCCTGGTAAGGCTGCGGTACATCGGCCAAGTCGAAACTGACGAGCAATTCCCGTGCCCGCCGCGCTTTTGTGGTCAGTTTATCGTTACGACGCTCCACTTCTACCCGGAAAGATGAGGCTTTGAATGTAGCCGATTGGGTTTTTCGTATTTGTTCTTCCAACTGTTTGGCCAGGTCGGTTACCTGCCCGCTGAGTTGCTGTTTCTCTCCTTTGAGTTGTTCGTTTTCACCGGTTAAGCGCGCATTTTCTGCTTTTAACTGCTCGTTTTCCTGTCTCAGCACGGTGACGATCGTTTCATACTCTGTTTTGGCCTTTTGCAGATCGGACACCTGTTTGCGCAGTTCTTCCAGATTTTTGGCTGAAGACGCTTTGATCTGTTTTATCGTAATTTCTTTTTGCTCGATAATAGCTGCCGTATTGGTGACCTTGCCTTGCAGGCTTTCATTTTCCGTGCGCAGGTTGGAATAAGCCATAGACAAACTGTCGAGCTCGCCTTCGATAACTGCCTTAACCTGGGTCAGCGAGTCCAAAGTCGCCTGGCGTTCCTGGCTTTCGGAAATCATATTGCGTGATTTTTGCCAGAAAAAATAACCCAAAATGGCTGAGATGATCAGCAAGGCGGTAACAACGATACTGTAAACGCGGGAGTTCTGATTTTCACTCATAGTGATTGTTTTTAAATAAAGTAGGATAATCGATTTGTTTTGACCCCGAAAACGTCGGTAAACGGGTGGTATTATTCAGATTCGGCAGAATATTTAAAATCTTTTTTGCCCCCGGATTTTTCCAGCAAACGTACATCTTTGATCACAATATGATGCGAAAAAGCCTTGCACATGTCATAAATGGTTAGCGCCGCGATGGAAGCGCCGGCAAGCGCTTCCATTTCGACGCCGGTTTTTCCGGTATTCGTTGCCGTACATTCCACCACCACCTCCCGGCTGGCGTTCAGCCTGATTTGAACCTGGCAATTGTCCAGGCCGAGCGGATGACAAAGCGGGATCAGTTCGGCCGTTTTTTTAGCGCCCATGATCCCGGCCAAAATGGCGGTTTGGAAAACAGCGCCTTTCGCGGTATGTATCTCTCCCCTGTCAAAATATTCCAATACTTCTACGGGTAGTTCCACTATCGCTCTTGCTTTTGCGAAACGACGGGTGACAGGTTTGCTGCCTACATCCACCATGTTGGGATTGCCCGAAGCGTCGAGATGCGTAAAGTCCGCCATAATTTAATTTTGTGCCCAAAAATAGACAGGTTTGTTGTCATATATCGAATTTTGCGTGGTGCAAACTGAAATTTTAATTTTGTTTTTTCTCATAGCGGGCATATATGCGGCGGCAGGATTCGGCGGTGGTTCCAGTTACCTGGCAGTATTGGCGCTGTTTGCTTTGCCCATGACGACGCTGCGTCCCGCGGCCCTGTTATGCAACCTGGTAGTAGTGAGCGGCAATCTGCTTATTTTCCGGAGAAACGGTCAGTTGAAATTGCGGCAGAGCGCCCCCCTGGTGCTCGCCGGCCTTCCGTTGGCTTTTTTGGGCGGTTACTGGAAAATCAGCGAGCGTCATTTTTTTATATTATTGGGTGCAGCACTCGTTATGGCGGCAATGGCCATGTGGATACAGACCGGCCTGGCTCAATCACGCTTTGAGGTTCGTCACTTGCCAATTCCGGCCAACCTCGGACTGGGTGGCGGCCTTGGCCTGTTGGCCGGTCTGACGGGTATAGGAGGCGGTATATTTTTATCGCCCGTGCTCAACCTCTTGCGTTGGGATGCTCCCAAAAACATAGCGGCTACCGCCAGCCTGTTCATTTTTTGCCAGTCGGCGGCAGGTTTGGCCGGCCAACTGACCGGTGGTTTTGTCATCGACTGGGAATTCGTTTTGCCTTTGCTTGCCGCCGTATTGCTGGGCGGACAGATCGGCGCCCGCTGGAGCGCAGGCTGGTTTCCGCAGAAAACAGTGCGCAACCTTACCGCTATTCTGGTGTTTTATGCCGGCATCAATATTTTATGGCGCCATTTATGAAAATTCGCGTACTCACATTCGGGATTGCCCGCGATATCACTAATGCTGACACCATACAGGTGGAATTGCCCGCCGGCTCCAATGCCGCCACCTTGCAAACCCAGCTGCAGGAACAATATCCGGCGTTTAAACGGCTGAATTCGCTCCGGATCGCCGTGAATGCCGAATACGCCGACCCCGACACCCTGCTCCGGGAAAACGATGAAATTGCCCTGATCCCACCCGTAAGCGGAGGCTGATATGATCGATATCCGTATACTTGCCACGCCCTTGTCGGTAGAACGATGCCGGGATTTTGTAGCCACCCCCGAAGCGGGCGCCATAGTTGACTTTATTGGTACGGTTCGCCTGCAAACAAATGAGAAAAAGGTCGTCCGGCTCGAATTCGAGGCTTACGAAGCGATGGCGCTGCCCGAAATGCGCAAGATAGCGGATGATGCCATGCAAAAATTCCCCATACTCCGGATCAGCATGCACCACCGGACGGGCGTATTGGATACAGGCGAAATACCGGTAGTAATAGCCGTTTCATCGGCGCACCGCGCAGCGGCTTTTGCAGCCTGCCAATATTGCATCGATACCCTTAAACAAACCGTGCCGATCTGGAAAAAGGAAATATTTGAGGATGGGGAGGTTTGGGTGGCGGCGCATCCGTGATCTTCTCAGCATTTCACCGGGGCTTCTTCCGACAATTCGGTAAAAAAATCAGCTTTGTCTTCATCGGGCCGGTCTTTACAGGGGAAATCTTTTTCTACCAAAATGTGCAGGGCGGCGGCAGCGCCAAGCGGGAGGAAACGTTCCAACCCTACTTCGCCGGAATCCATCCATTGTGCAGCCATATTTGCAGGTACCCTTATACTAATACGGCTCCCATGCAGAGCAGCCGTCATATCGTTCGCCGTATCGTCGAGCATCAGTTCCCATCCGAATTCCTTTCCGTCCGGAAAATGAACCGCCGCGCCGAGCCATTTTTCGGCGCGCAATTGCACCAGCTCGGAGCGGCGCAGGCGCAGGCGTATACTGTTTTGTTCGCAACGTATTTTCATGGCCGGATTGTTTGCAGCAAAATTAAACTTGTCTGCGCAAATATTAAAAATCGCGGCGATACTGTTAAACCGCTCGGTATAAAAAGACAAATGGCATATACCTGTCATACATTTGCCGTTAAAAAACAACACATGAAGTCCTTCCTAATCCTGGCAGTATGGATTACTGCTTCCGCCTTCGGGCATACCCAGTGCCCGGAACTTCAACTGGCCGATCTTCAGAACCTGCAACGCGCCGATCCGACGCTGAAAGAGAGCAAAATCCAGGATCTCGGCTTCGACCTGCGCAGTGAATTCCTCAACCGCGGAGCCAAAACCCTTGGGTACAGCAAATGCTGGAATGCCACCATCCGCGACAAACCCGTGTTCGAACAATTGCTTTGGTGGAATACAGAGGTCAATTCTTTATCTTTCCTGACGCTGAACGAACGCCATTTTCAGCACTTGCGGCGCTCCATCGTGGAACGCGGCGCCCAGGGCAGCGTGACCGAAAATCCGGATATTTACGTTGGCCACCTGTTCCTCTACCGCTTCGGGCTCAGAAAAGTGGACGACGTGGAATTTTATGCCGTTACCATCGAATTCAAGAAAAAATAACCGATCCGTAAAAAGTACAAATCAGCCAATAGTTTTTCCCATGTGTTTCCAACGGAATGTCGCACCTTTGCGCCATTAAAATTGGAAAACTATGCATGTCGAGCAAATTTATACCGGCTGTTTGGCCCAGGGCGCTTATTTCATTGAAAGCAACGGCGAGGCGGCGGTTATTGATCCTTTGCGGGAGGTAAGCGCATATCTGCAAAAAGCCGCCGACTCCGGGGCCAAAATCAAATACGTGTTCGAAACGCACTTTCATGCCGATTTCGTGAGCGGCCACCTCGACCTGGCGGCCAAAACAGGCGCTACTATCGTGTACGGGCCTAATGCGCAAACCGGGTTTTCCGCCCATATCGCGTATGACGGCGAGGAGTTTAAAATAGGCAATGTCATCATCAGAGTGCTGCATACGCCGGGGCATACGATGGAAAGCGCCTGCTACCTCCTGTTCGACGAGCAAGGCAAAGAGTACGCTCTGTTCACGGGCGATACCCTGTTTATCGGTGATGTAGGCCGCCCCGACCTGGCGCAAAAAGCCGCTGACCTTACCCAGGAAGACCTCGCCGGCCTGTTGTACGATAGTCTGAATAACAAAATAAAACCATTGCCCGACAGTTTGCTGATCTACCCGGCACACGGCGCCGGGTCGGCCTGCGGCAAAAACATGTCCAAGGAGACTTTTGACACTTTGGGCCGCCAGAAAGAAACCAATTACGCCCTGCGGGCAAAAGACAAACAACAATTTATCCGGGAAGTTACCGAAGGCTTGCAACCGCCGCCGGCATATTTTCCTCAAAACGTGGCATTGAACAAAACCGGCTACGCCAGCCTCGACGAGGTGCTGAGCCGCGGGCTTTCGCCGCTCAAGCCGGACGAATTTGAAACCGTGGCCGAAGTCACCGGCGCTTTGATCCTTGATGTGCGCGATACAGATGAATTTGCCGCTGGTCATATTCCCGGCTCCATTAGTATCGGCTTGCAGGGGCAGTTTGCTCCCTGGGTTGGCGCGCTGATCCCCGATCTGCGGCAACCCTTACTGCTTGTGACACCCGCGGGCAAAGAAAAAGAAACGGTGACCCGTCTTTCCCGGGTGGGATACGACAGCTCCATTGGTTACCTCGACGGCGGTATTGCTGCCTGGGTAGCGGCTGGGAAAGAAACAGACAACGTTGACCGCATCAATGCCGGGCAATTTGCAAAACAGGTGAATATCGGAGCCGACCTGGTTATCGACGTGCGCAAAGAAAGCGAATATCGCGCCGAACACGTCTCCGAAGCCACCAATCGCCCGCTGGATTTTATCAACAACTGGACCAAAGACCTGCATACTAGCGAACACTTTTATCTGCACTGTCAAAGCGGCTACCGCTCCATGATCGCGGCAAGTATCCTTAAGGCGCGGGGTATTCACAACTTCAGCGAAATAGGCGGCGGCATCAAGACTATCGCTGAAACCCAAGTGCCATTGACCGACTTCGTGTGCCAGTCAAAAGTGATGAAAGTCTGAATTTAAACTTAAACACTGCCAATTGTGGATTTATAACTATGAGAAATTTTTTGTTTCTGCTATTACTGATTTCGGGTATCTCCTGTACGCAAAACGCCACTGTACAAGCCCAGTCTAATCTCAGCCCCACAGAGATGGAGACGCTGTTGGCTAAAGACAAGTCGATCCAACTTATCGATGTGCGTACCCCGGAAGAATACGCCGCCGGCCATATCGAAGGCGCGCGCCTGATGGATTACTACGAACCCAATTTTGCCGCTCAATTAGCCAAACTGGACAAAACCAAACCCGTGGCCGTGTACTGCGCCGCAGGTGGCCGCAGCGGTTCCGCCGCAGAACAACTTTCCAAAATGGGCTGCACCAAAGTATACGACCTCTCAGGCGGCATGCGGGCCTGGCGCTCGGCGGGAAAAAAGACGGTGCAATGAAATGGTTTATGAAGGTTTATGAGGGTTTATGAGGGTTTATGAGGGTTTATGAGGTTTATGAAGGTTTAGATGATTTGTATCCACCCTCATAAACCTTCATAAACCTTCATAAACCCTCATAAACCTTCATAAACCCT
>CALEYM010000009.1 GCA_937926185.1 uncultured Bacteroidota bacterium
TTAAAACTTTTGCATAAATTTAGTTGTTTGATCATAACTTTGTCCCGACAAACAACAGCAGCAATGTCCAAATCAGACCTGAGCACGGAAGAAAAGATCAAAGAAGCCGCCAAAAAAATTTTTTTGGAAAAGGGTTTCGGCAGCGCCACCACCCGCGACATAGCGGAGTGCGCCGACACGAACATAGCCCTCGTCAATTATTATTTCCGGAGTAAGGAACGCTTGTTCCAGGAAATCTTCCGCGAAAGTTACGGCGAGACTTTTTTACCGGTCGCCCGCATATTGAACGACGATTTGCCCCTGGAGGCAAAAATTTACAAGTTTGTGGATCACATGATTGAACTGCTCAAACGCGATCCGCAGTTGCCCATGTTCGTGCTGAGCGAAATGCGCGGCGAACACACCAGGTTCTGCGAATCTATGGCTGAAATGCACGCCGCGGAAGTCAACCGTTTTCAACAACAACTGGAAAATGAAGCAGCCAAGGGCCATATTCGAAAGGCCGATTTTACACAGGTGGAACTCAGCCTGATGTCTATGGTCATTTTTCCGTTTATCAGTATGAATATGCTGAAAATGAAAAAGAACCTGAGCAATGAAGATTTCTATCGCCTGATGGATGAACGCAAAAAGGCGATACCGGAAATGATCCTGACTTATTTGCGACATAAAGAATAATAGTTAGGCACATAGAGCACATAGTTTTATCGATAATAAAACTATGTGCTCTATGTGCCTATGTGTTTATTATACCCGGAAAAATACGCAAACCTGCGTAGCCGCATTACGCATTGCTGCCGATGCCTGCCAGGCGGGAAAGCCGGCACTTTTGCACCGCCAACCGGCAGGCCCGCCGTTGGATCTTTTGAACAAATTCTGGACAAGTTTTGGGCTTGATTGCGGATAAATGATCCGTTCACCTTTGTGGTTAGAGATGTCACCGCTCCTGCGTCGCGATGATACCTCTAACCAAGCCACAGGAAATGGCTGAGTTGAAGCAAAGCGAAAATGACCGTTCAACCTCCGGATTTTCCGGTTCAGACGCTCCAAACGACATGCCGCCGGGAAAGCCTGGCGTTTCAGGCCCGGTAAGGCTAATTTTGCCTCCATAGAAGCCCCAAAAAAAATTTGGCGAAAAATTTTTTTCAAAAAACCAAACGGCTATTTGTCGCGTAAATTGATGGTAAAGGAACGCCGTTCACCGAAAAGTGCCCCGCGTTTGCAAAAAAAACGGCGGCGTTTGTCGAAAATTGGAAACCCGGCGCTACGATTTAGCCGGAATAAAAATTTGAACATTTGTTTAAATAATTTATTTAAAAGCTTGCGCCGTATTTGAAAAGCCGGCACCTTTGTGTCACCTTTTTAAAACTTAAGCCGTCTCAAGTATTAAATTTATCCTAAAAAACAAATTTGCGTTAAAGCACACTGTTAAATAATCGTTTAACTCCCCGACCGATTTGAAAACTATCACCTGTCTATCGTTCTGCAAAATGGAAACTCCAGTCAAGTTATTCCTTCGAGCTAATTTTAACCTAATTTTATTTGGCATATTCAGCCTTTTTGGGATGTCCGCTTCCGCTCAGACGTTTACCGTTGCCCGCGGAACCGTCACGGACGCCCTGACCAACGAGCCGCTCCCCTTCGCCACCGTGCAATTTGAAGGTACCAACATGGGCGCCACCACCGACCTGGAAGGCCGGTTCCGGATAGAAACCAAAGAAGCCGCGTCGCGCCTGAAAATCACCTACGTCGGTTATCAGTCGATTTTGGCGGACATCCGTCCAGGCCAGGTCAACGAGGGCTTGAACATCCGCCTTGAAGAAGCGGGCAACACCCTGAAAGAGGTGGTGGTGCGCAATGAAAAGTATCGCAACAAGGACAACCCCGCCGTCGAACTGATCAAAAAAGTCATCGATCACAAGGAGCAAAACCGGCGCGAGGGGCTCGATTTTTATAATTTCGAGCAGTACGAAAAGGTGGAATTCGCGCTGAACAACGTGGACGACAAGTTGCGCAACGGGTTCCTGTTCCGCAAAATGCAATTCCTCTTCGACAACGCCGACACCAGTGCCGGCGGCGTCGTCAGCCTGCCGTTTTACCTGTACGAGCGCCTGGCCGACGTATATTTCCGCAAAGACCCCCGCGCCGAAAAAACGTTTGTTAAGGGGGAAAGAAGCTCTACCCTGCCGCTGGGTTTTATCGATGAACAGGGCGTGGCCGGTTACGTGCAAAACATGTACCAGCACGTGGATATCTACGACAACCGCATCAATCTGGCCACGGTGGAATTCGTCAGCCCGCTGGCGCCGATGTCGCCCAATATCTACCGTTTTTATATCCAGGATACCACCCAATTCAATGGTACGCCGGTCGTACACCTGTATTTTGCCCCCCGCACCAAGGGCGACCTGGCCTTCGAGGGCAACATGTGGGTGGCGCTGGACGGCAGTTACGCCGTGCGCAAAATCGACCTGGGCGTGCCAAAAGGCATCAACCTGAACTGGGTGAGCGACCTGGCCGTGGAACAACAATTCGACTGGGTGGAGACCCGCGACGACGCCGTGGGCAATACGCGCCGGCTGATGCTCAGTCAGGACGTGGTGATCATGAATTTCGGCATCACGAAAGACACCACCCGCCGCGGGCTGATCGGGCGCAAAACCACTTCCTACCGCGAATATTCACTCAATAAACCTTTGCCCTCACAATATTTCGGTTTCAGCGGCAACACGCGTTACGATGACAACGCGCAGGCAAAAAACGAACAATTCTGGGCAGCCAACCGTCACGTGGCCCTCACGGAACGGGAAAAAGGCATCCAGGAAACCATCGATACGCTGACGAATTATAAGCCGTACAAAAGAGTGATGAGCGTGGCCCGCCTCTTTCTGGAAGGATACCATCCCGTGGGCGGTTTCGACGTGGGCCCGGTGAATACTTTTTACAGTTTTAACGACGTGGAAGGTTTCCGCGCCCGTTTCGGCGGACGCACCAACCTGAAGTTTTCCCGCGATGTGCAACTGGAAGGCTTCGTGGCCTACGGTACCAAAGACGAACGCCTGAAAGGTTATCTCGCCGCGACGTACTCGTTCAGCCGCGGACCGGTGCGGCAGTTCCCGCTCGACCAGGTGAAGATATGGTACCAGGACGACACGCAGATACCCGGCCAGGAGTTGCAGTTTATCCAGGAAGACAACTTTTTGCTCTCGTTCAAACGCGGGGTGAACGACAAAATGATCTATAACCGCGTGTTCGGCGCCCAGTACCTGAAAGAAAGCCATTCGGGTTTTTCTTACGATTTCACCGTAAAAACGGAGCGTCAACTGCCCGGCGGCGCGCTCCTGTTCCAATACGGCGCGCCTGAAAACCCGCAATACGACCCGGAAATTAAGAATACGGACTTCGGCCTGCACCTGCGCTATGCGCCGAACGAGCGTTTTTACCAGGGCTCGACCTACCGTACGCCCATCCTCAACAAATACCCCATATTCAACCTGTGGTATAATGTGGGCGCCAAAGGCGCCATCGGCGGCGAATACAACTACCACTCCATCCAGGCCAAGGCGCAGAAGGTGTTTTACCTCTCGCCGCTCGGCTGGTCGCAGGTGGTGGTGGAAGGCGGGCGCATTTTCGGTACGTTGCCCTTTCCCCTGTTGAAGGTGCACCGGGCCAACCAGACCTATTCTTACCAGTTGGAGGCGTACAACCTCATGAACTTCCTCGAATTCGTGAGCGACAAATACGCCGCGGTGAGCGTGACGCACAATTTCGGCGGCTTTTTCTTCAACCGCATCCCGTTGCTGCGCCGCCTCAAATGGCGCGAAATGGTTTCGTTCAAAGGCCTGTGGGGCGGCCTCGACGAGGCCAACCGGCCCACGGCCGAAAACGGCCTGCCGCACTTCCCGACCGACGCCAACGGCACACCGCTAACCTACACCCTCGACAAACAACCCTACATGGAAGCCAGCGTGGGCATCAGCAATATTTTCCGGGTGCTGCGCGTCGACTACGTGCGCCGGCTCAATTACCTCGATCACCCCAACGCGCCGAAATGGGGGATACGGGTGCGGTATAAACTGGAGTTTTAATGACTACCCTATCGTCCCGTCGGCCAAAATCTCGATGTCATAAGTTTTGGAAGTTGTCGGGTCGAAATTATCTTCGGCATCGGCCGATTCGCCCTCGGCGATAAAAATGACCCAGTCCTCGTCGATGGTGGCAACGGAGCGGCGTATTTTGCCGGTATTCAGCACCGTGGTTTGGGCAATCACGCGCCGGTCGATCAGTTCGCCTTTGGGCGTAAAAGTAGCCAGTACGTATTCGTAATTCAGCAGCGTCGCTTTCCACCACACCAGGGCAAAGAAAAACTCCGTATCCTTGAGGGCAAAACAGGGCACGTATTCGGTAAATTCATCGTCGGCGGCCGTTTGTTCGGCCGGATGGATAAATTGAACGATCATGCCGTCGGGCAAGGGTTCGTTTTCCGTACTGAACACGTGATGCGTTTCTTCGCCGAGCGTGACGGGCATGGACACGGGCGGGAATTTGGCGAGGAAATCGGCGAAAGTGTAGTGTTGCATATGAAAGAGGGTTTATGAGGGTTTAGAGGGTTTAGAGGGTTTAGAGGGTTTAGAGGGTTT
>CALEYM010000010.1 GCA_937926185.1 uncultured Bacteroidota bacterium
TCTCGTTTATGTTTTCTGTTCCTGAAGAACGAAATCATAGTGGAGCGTGTGTTTTATAAAAAAGTTAAAAGGTTCGATTATATTGGGATAATTCCATTCACGCATCCATCCGCCTCATTCAGCCAGTAGCGGGGCCGTTCACACAAATTTCGATGCTAACTGGTGGGGCTGTCTTATATTTGTTAAAAACGAAAACATGATACCCACCTCTACCACGCTCTTCCGTCTGATTGGCGCTGCCTTTTTTACTATACTCTCCTCCAACCTGATGTGGTGCCAATGGAGCCGCCTGCCCGGCCCCTACGGCGGCAATGTGCAGCAATTCGCCCGGGACGGCGATGTCCTGTATGCGCTCACCCCGGGCGGTATTTACAAAAGCGATAGCGGAGGGGATCAGTGGAATCTGGTGGAAAGTGCCGAATCGTTGGGCAGACAAAAGAATTCAGAAAACTGGTATTATCAGTGGTTACACGCGGACGGTGGCCGGCTGTTGCTCCTCTCGCGCGACAACCGGCTGCTGCGTAGTATGGACGGAGGAAAATCCTGGAAAACGATTTTCGATGTATCGCTGGACGCCGGCTCGCCGAAGGAATATCTCACCGGCTGCTTTGCCGCCGGCGACACGATTTTCGCCAGCAGCGAACGCGCCCTGTACCGCTCCGCGGATGCCGGCGCCTCCTGGGAAAAAGTGCCCGACCCCGATTTTTGGGGGCCGTTGCAGGTCGTCGCGAAAATAAAAGACACGTTTATAGGCCGCCGGCGCTATTCCATCGTAAAATCAACCGATGGCGGACAGACATGGAAGAATAACTTTACCATCGGTCCGCCATTTGCCGCCGTGAACATTCTGGACACGACTATTTTCGGGATGTACTCGAAGCACGGACGGCTGATCCGTTCCGAAAACCAGGGGCTCGGCTGGGAAAAGTTTGACACCGATACGATTCGTTTTTCCATGAATTTTGAAGGCTTCCCGGGCTGGCTGGCCGGCGCCGGCAACGACCTCTACTTCGGCGCGGATAACGGCTGTTTCCCCCGCCTGTTCCGTTCTCCCGACCGGGGTGAAACCTGGTTCAGCATAAGCCCGGAGGTGCTCGCAGAACAACAACTCCGCGATCTGAACTACCTGGATGGCGGCCTCCTGGCAGGCACTAATCTCGGCGTCTACCGCTCGGGCAAGCAGGGCAATTCTTTTTCTGCCAGTCATTCGGGCATGAACGCCGCCTGGGTCGACGACCTGTTCCAAATGCCCGACGGCCGCTGGTGGGCCGTTGCCCGGCAGGGCATATTTCGCTCGGCCGACCAGGGTCAAACCTGGGAAGAAGTTTTCCCCGGCGAAATCCCGGCATTTTGCTTTGAAACCCGCCGGCTTCCGCGCACGGCCAAACGGATGTTTTACCCCGGTGAGTACAATTGTCAATTCGTCTCTTCCGACGACAACGGCAACACCTGGACGCCGCTGCCGACCTATTGGCCCCCGTATTTGTGCCCCTCAATAGCTGTGACCCGCGATGCCGCCTGGTTCAGGGCATATAACGGGCTGCTCTACCGCTGGCGCGACCAGGATTTGGCTCCGGAGCCCTACGAAATGCCTCTATTAAACGAAGTTGGTTCCCTTATTGCCGGAAACGGCATGTTGTTGATGGCCGGCGAACAGGAAGCGTACGTTTCCGCCGATCAGGGTGAGAACTGGCAACAGCTGCCGCCTTTGCAATTCTGGAACGGCAAGCCGGAGCATGGGCACCACTTTTACATGGATAACCACGCCCTGTTCCACCTCGGCGGCATGCAGCATGACTCCCTTTTTGTATTTTTTTACGCGGAAAATAAATGGCGCCCTTATTTTCCCGTAGACGCGATAAGCGGCGATACTTTTACGCACAATGCTATCCGGATATTGCGTTTTTCCGGGGGTCTGCGCTGGATGCGCGTCAACGGGCAGGGCTTGTATTATTCTGGCTTGCAGGAACCCGATCGCTGGTATCCTTACCAACCGGCATTGCCGGCCGTTACACCCTTGTCCCTTTATCTGAACGGCGATGAAATCTGGATCGGCACTGCCGAGGCGGGCATTTTCAGCGCGCCTTTGCGCCTTAAAACAGTGGATGGTCCGGCGCCGCAATTTTCGCTCTATCCCAATCCTGGCAGGGGCGAAGCCGCACGCCTCGACAGCGACCGCTTTTTCAGCGAAACGCTGCGCCTGCGCATGATTGACGCCACGGGCAGGCTAATACACGAGCAGATATTACCGCCGGGACAATCCTGGACGCCGGATTTACCCACCGGACTGCCACCGGGAATCTACTTTTTTCAACTGGAGGCAGCGCAGTTCCGTACCGCGCTGAAGTGGATCAGGCAGCGGTAATAACTCATGGCAATTTCCCGATCACCCAATCCCCCTTTTTCCGTTTCACCCAGATGGAATACCCGCCTTTCGGCAAACCGGCGGTGGGGACAGGCTGGCCGCCGCGCATTTTCACGTCGCGCAGCACCTTGCCGTTGGCGTCCACGATTTTCAATTGGTATTTTTCCCTCGGTTTGATGTCGGCTAAGTTGACGAACATGCCGCTGGTGTCGGGTTTCACGTTCAGGTCGAAGCGCACCGAACGGCTTTTGCCGCTTTTGGGCACGGCGCCGGCAAACAGCCACTGGTAGGCCGCCCCGAACTCGCGGCGCCAGAACCACTCGGAGTGTTCGCCGTCGGGCGCTATTTTGAAATAGATGTCTTGAGGGGTGAAGCCTACTGACAGCAGCGCGTTGCCGGCTTTGGTAATATCTGTCTGCAGGTATTCCGGTTCTTTTGCGCCGGCGAGAAAATAAATGCGCCCGTCGCCTTTTTTCGGATGCGCCCGGATATCGTCGACGGGGCCCGTGCCGGCAAACCAGAAAGCCGGGGAAAAAACGCCCGCTTTGGAAAACACGTGCTGCCAGTCGGCAAAGCCGTACATGGAAATGAGGCCGCCCATGCTGCTGCCGAGCAGGCCGGTGGTTTCGCGGCCGGGCAGGGTGCGGTAGGTGGCGTCGATGTGGGGTTTGAGGGTTTTAGTGATAAAATCCATGTACTCGTCGCCTTCGCCGCCGCCGTATTTTTCATTCACCCAGGGAGAATATTCATCGAGCCGTTTGGCGCCGCCGTTGTCGATGCCGACGGCGATGCAGCCGTAGTCGCCCTGATTGAAGAGTTTGTTCAGCGTTTCGTCTATCTGCCATTCGCCGAAGCTGCTGGTTTCGTTGTCGAAGAGGTTTTGCCCGTCGTGCAGGTAGAGCACGGGGTACCGTTTGTTGGAGGTGGCGTAATCGGGCGGCAGGTACACCCATACGCGGCGGTTGCGCTTGAGTTGGGGCATGTAGAATTTATCGTCCATGACGAACACGTTGGGCGCGGCCGAGCCGCCGCCGCCGGCCGAGCGGTCTTCCCAGCCGAGGATTTTTACTTCCGCGGTCATGGGCTGGCCGTTGTAGTCCGCCGTATGGTTGGGCTGAAATTTGCCCGAGGCGTTGCCCTCCACCGTCGGCCAGCCGCCGCGGGTGAATTTGTACTCCACCCGCCCCGGCGCCGGATAGAGGGTAATGCTGTATTGCCCGTTCCCCGACGGCGTCAGGACGTACCGGCTGTCGGCGGCGTTCCAGTCGTTGAAGTTGCCCGCCACGTAGATCTTGTCGTTTTCCGGGGTGTTGGCAGGGATGCCGGTGAGGCGGATGGTGAGTTGGGCGGAGAGGAAGAGGGGGAAAAGAAGGATGAGTAAGGTGAAAATGTGTTTTTGCATGTGTTGTGCTTTAGTTGAAAGGGTTTTTGTGTTTACACATTAACGAAAGTTGCGAACAACCTTTATTTCGCAAGAAAAGCCCGGTGGTATTGCGATTAAGACTGGGGTTGTGCAAAAAGTCGGAACACAGGAAAATGTAAATAAGAGTGGGAAATATTATTTTGTATTCGTCGTGGTTTTAGACTTTCCAAGTTTTTAAAACTTGGAAAGTCTGCACGATAACGAA
>CALEYM010000011.1 GCA_937926185.1 uncultured Bacteroidota bacterium
ACCATGACAAACATACTAATGGCGTGGATTATATTCTTATACCAATACCAGGGCTAATCGTCGCGTGTTTCCGGGCCGACAACCTTCAGTACATCAATTATATGAACCTCAGCCCTGCCCAGGATTATGCCGGGTGGTGCGCAGTTGGCGTGGATGGCGCTGTTTATAGTTCCAACAATCACGCAACAAGCATCCTACGATACGCGGTAGATTGGGAATCTTTTTTAAATAATCCCAGTAACCACAACGTGGCAACCCTCACTAATGAATATGTTTTGAAAAATTCAAGCGGTACCACCATATCGGCATTGTTGCACATGCAGGGAGGTGAGTTTACTCCAAGTGGAGAACTGCTTTACATTGTCTGTGGCAGTGCCGGCTGCCTGGGGTTGGGGCCTGGTCAACCGGAGCCATCCGATGGTATCCATGTGTTTGAAACGGTGGGGTGGACGGAAATAAGGCGGTCAACCAACTCCGAGGGAGGCACAACTCATTTTAATTACACCTTCGATAATGGCTGTGGCCCCTGCCTTTCAACCGGGTCGCAGTCGCCGGAAGGTTTGACCATTTGGGATTTGAGCGATGGCTCTGCTCCCAATATATCCGGCCATCTTCATGTCATCGTTGACCATTACAACAGTGGACCTTGTGACGATGCCATCACCATGCAACATTTTGGAAGAGATATTATTGTGGACAAGAATAATGGAGTTGACCCACCCTCTAACCCGCTGACGGGTACTATACAAAAGCCGTTTAAAACCGTCAATGCCGCCTACAATTTTTACCCCATTTGGGATGGAGCAAGAATGGTGATTAAGGCGGGTGTTTACAGCGATACGGGTTTTTACAACAAAAGGATTTTGATTACGAGCAGCGGTGGGGCGGTGATTATTGGACAACAGTAACTTTGCTTCAAAGCATCCAACTCCATGCTACCAGCATCGAGCGATTCCTGTAAGGCTTTGTTTTCGCCGGTCAAACGCGAGTGTTCAAAAAAGTGTGTCATTGCCGGTTTTCCTGACCTACCTGAAACTGACCGCGATACCGCCGAGCCTCGGCTACGCATACACATGGAACATCCCGAATTTTTGCCATCAAATCCGTGAAAACCCGTGTGGCGCCGAAGGCGCACTCGTGTTATCTGTGTGAACTATACTGCGCGTGCCGCTTGCGAGGGATTTACACACGGATAACACGGGCACGCCTTCGGCGCCACACGGATTTTCACGGATTTGATCGCAAAAAAGCCAGGCCTCAAAAATGCTGACTTTTAGTTCATATATGCACAGCCGAGACTCGGCGGTACCGCGGTCAGTTTCAGGTAGGTCAGGAAAACCGGCAATGACACACTTTTTTGAACACTCTCGCAGGCACCCCTCATCACTCACTCATCGCTCATCACTCATCACTCAAATCCCTAATATTTTCACCCAATCTTCCGGCGTTTTCACCCGCTCGGTCACGTCTTCCAGTACAAGTTCGGCCTGGGTACGGCCGGCGAGGGATAGCGCGGCATAGCCGGTGGCGGGGAGGAAATAGGTGCGGCCATCCTGACCCATGACCACGACGTCGAAGGTTTTTTGCGGCGAATAGTACACCTGGTTGGGTTGAGCGGTGGTGAGCATCATGCCGGCGCCTTTTTCCACCACATTGGTTTGCCGGGCGGCAATGGGTCGGCCATCGGGCATGCGGAAGGAGGCGGCCAGCACCTGGGCGCCTTCGCCGAGGCGATAGATCTGGTCGCAGTTGTAGATGCCGAAATTGGATACCCGCAGCGTAAGGGACAACATTTCGCGGTCGGAGGCTAAGTAGGAGCGGCTGGCGGCGAGGGCGGCCATACCGGCAGCCCGGCAGCGTTTATTGTATTCCTGGATGACTTCGTTGCCGGCATCGGGGTTGTTTTTATAGTCGGCGGCCGCGTATTTGGCGTAGCGTTCTTCCATTTTTTTCTTATTGGCAATAAAATATTTGAGCCAGGCCACCTGATCCATACACCACTCGTCTTCGGGGCGCAGGGCCATGGACAGTGCCAGGAAGCGGCGCAGGGCCGTATAGTCGGCCAGTTTTTTATCCCAGCGTTCTTTTTGTACGGTTTTATATTGTTGGAACAGGGCGGGATTTTCCTCGCGGTTCACGATGCGGCCGTCGGGGTGGCGGAGGCGGGTTTTGATCTCCAGTTTCAGCCGGGGGCTTACCAACTGCACGTCGTACAGGTTGTTGGAAGCATCGTAAGACAGGTAGGCGGCCGTCCATTGCAGTTTCAGGTGTTCCGGCGTGAATTCGCCTTCCACAAGGGAGGGTACGTATTCCCAGGAGTAATTTTTGAGCGCCTCCAGTTCGGTAAAGGTTTGTTGCAGGTCGTCGATAAAAAAGTAGGAGCGCCCGTCGCCGTATTCGTGCAGTTGAATGAGGGTTTGTTCGGCTTTGCGCACCAGGGTAGAGTCGTCCTGCAGGGGGTCTTGCAGGAAGGCGACGGGAAAGCGGCGTTTGCCGGTGCATAAGTCGTAGCCGGTTTGTACGGCTTCAGCCAGCCATTGTGCCGGGCGCACTTCGTTGGGGAATCGCAGGGGACTTGGCGTGCATTTGGGCCGGCCCATGCCGGTATTGCCGGCTTCCACCTGTTGCTGGGTGAGGATGATGGGTTGAGCTGTCTGGGCCTGGCCGGGCGTAGTGGCCAGTTCCCAACTGCCGCTTTGGGTATCGAAACGGTACAGGTTGACCTCCGGCATTTGCCGGGTCTGCACGAAGGTGACGCTGAAGTCTTTGCCCGGCGCCACGGCCAGCGCCTGACCCTGTTGATAGGCCTGCACTTCGAACATGCCATTGGAGTTGAAGAAAAAATCGCCGCGGCCGTCGCCGTAACGCATGGGCAGGCCGAAAGCCAGGTAGTCGTACAGGTTGCGCCATTCGCGGTAGTGGAGCGACACTTCGCCCCGCACCGGCGAGCCGTCGGGATACGCCAGGATGCCGCCGGGGATTTGCACCCGCGAGCCGCTCACCGGACTGGCAAAAGTGATGCCGCGTTCGGCCTGAAAACGCACTTTCATCTCCTTCACCAGGTCGGTGGGGCGATTGGTGAATACGGGCGCGTGTTCAAAGCGCAGTTCTACGCGCCGGTTGAGCGTCATGCCCTGTTCGGAGTCGTTGCCGGCTTTGGGTTTGTGCTCGCCCTCGGCCAGCAGGGTGATACGCTCGCGGTTAAAACCCCGTTCCGACAGAAAAGCGGCCACGCTCTGACCCCGTCGCAGGGACAAATCCTGGTTAAAGACATCGGAACCGCGGGCATCGGTGTGGCCGGTGACCGACACGGCATAATCTGCCGGGTGGGCCGGCAGGGTTTTCAGGAAGACATCGAGTTCGGAGCGGTGCTGTTCGGTGAGTTCGGAACGGTTGGTTTCAAATTGCAGATGAAGAGCAGCGGTTTGTGCCGGGGTTTGAGCGGCAATAAAAATGTGGCCAAGTAGCAGCAAGGCCGCAACCAGTGTCGGTTTTTTCATACGAAAAAGGAATTTTGTTTGATAAAAGGCGGAAAACGTAGAAAAAACGGACAGGCCGGGAATTTAGTATTTTCTTAACATAATCTGACGCCTACTTCCGCCTCGAACTCGCCGGCACCGGATACTTGATCGCGTAGGCCCGCGCTTTGGGTACCAGCTCTTTCAGTTTTTGACTGCGTTTGCTGGGGTCGGGGTGGGTGCTGAGGAATTCGGGCGGACGGCTGCCGCCGGCGCTTTTGTTCATGCGATCCCAAAAGGGCGCCGCGGCGTTGGGGTCGTAGCCCGCCATAGCCATGAGATAAAGGCCGATTTCATCGGCTTCAGATTCGTGTTTGCGGCTGAACGGCAGCAAAATACCTACCTGGGCGCCGGCGCCGGCGGCTGCCAGCAGGAGGTCGTTGGTTTGGGAAGGTTTTTGCGACAAGGCCACCTGCAGCGAAGTCAGACCCAGCTGCGCCACCAGGCCCTGGCTCATACGTTCGTTGCCGTGATTGGCCAGGGCATGGGCGATTTCGTGGCCCATTACCACGGCCAGCGCGTCTTCATTTTGGGTTACTTTTAAAATGCCCGTGTATACCACTACTTTGCCGCCCGGCATGCAGAATGCATTGACCGTGTTAGGGTCGTCTATTACATTGAATTCCCAGGCAAAATTTTTCAGTTCGCCCTGTATGTTTTTGGATTTGTAATACACGTCCACCGCGGCTTTTATGTCGTTGCCCACCCGTTTGACCAGGTCGACATCCTTGCCTGAACTCAGTGTTTTATTTTGGGATAAAAAACTTCTGTATTCGGCAAAACTCATCTGATTTAACTCGCTGGCGGGGATCAGGTTGAGTTGTTTGCGGCCGGTAAATACCGTTTTGTTGCAGGCCACCACCAACAGCGCCAGGGCAGCAAAGCTGAGCAGGAATTTCTTTTGCATAATCGTTGATTTAGAATTTATCCGACAAATACGGCTTTTTCTTTAGATTTGGCATCGTTTTGTACGCAAAGGATTTTAAAACGTCACGCGAAAAAAACGCGGGCAGAGGCGCTGTGTTTGGATTGGGCACGGTTTTAAATTTTTCTTGACCATTTTTTCGACGTCCTCCGGGAAGGAGCAAATATCGGTAGTTTGATATTAATGCGGCTTTTTCCTGAATTTTGTGAAGTAATTGAAACAGGTTTCCAACACATTCAATTTCGGCCAACATGTTTAAAATCAATACAATACTGTTCTGCATATTCGCCGCCGCCCAGTTGGTCGGCCAGACGCCCGCCGCAGACGCCCGGCGCCTGCAAATCGCTGAAAACGCCGCCGGTCGCCCCGAAAATGCGCAGTCCCCCCTCATCTGGCGCCTGCGCGACCGGGTGCTGAAAACCGGCGAGACACAGAACATGGATTTTCTGGCTTTCAATTTTACGGATGTAGCCGCCTACCAGTTCGCGCTGAAGTTCGACCCCGCGCGGCTGCGGCTCGAACGGATTGAAATCCTTACGACCGATCTGCCACTGGATTCCTCGGGCAATTTCGGTTTGTTTAACCTTGCCTACGGCGAAATACGCACCCTGTGGTCGTCGGCCCAGGGCTATACCCTCCCTCCTGCCACGCCGGTTTTCCGGCTTGTTTTTACCACCCTTTCCGGCGGAAAATACCTCAGTGAAGTGCTGAATATCGACCCTGCCCTGCTGAATCCCATCGCCTACAACACGCAATTGATACCCAAAGGGGTGCAACTGTATTATGCCGATTACACCAAGCCCGCCGACCCGCGCGCGGAAGTGAAGGAAGCAGACGCCCAGCTACTCCTTTCAAACTTCCCTAACCCTTTTCCCGACTGTACAACACTGGGCTTTGCCCTGCCTGCCGCCGGCGCTGTGCGCATCAGGGTATTCGACACCGCGGGCCGTCAGCGGTTGTTACTGGAAAAAGACGCTGCTGCAGGGTTCCAGGAGGAAGCCGTATGCCTGGAAGGCACAGGAGCCGGAGTGTATTTTTGCGAGATGGTTACACCGTTTGGGTCGATCGTGCAGCGAATAATAAAGCAATAATTCGGAAAGGGTGACAGTTAATGAAATTGCTAACGTTGCATTTCAAAACCGTCTCCTTATGAAAACCAGCGCCATCCTGCCCATTTTATTACTCAGTTTGTTTTACCATACGCTGCCTGATTATCAGTCCGGCGGATGCGCAGAATACGTTTACGAAACTTCTACAAGCTTCGTAAACGGAGCGCGCGTTCATCCTGAAGGCCCGACAGTAAAGAATCAACCACCCCAAAAAAACGGCGGCTGGCAACAGCTCGCCCCCGGCATGGAACTCAAATACTTCAAGGCAAAAAAGCCATCCCCTGTCGGCGATTCCCG
>CALEYM010000012.1 GCA_937926185.1 uncultured Bacteroidota bacterium
AGAAAGGTTTAGAAAGGTTTAGAAAGGTTTAGAAAGGTTTAGAAAGGTTTAGAAAAAAAATATGGCGGCGAGAGGTATAACTTAATTCCTCAAACGCGGCTTCTCCGGCTCGCTGAAGAAGAAGTGATATCCCCGGAAAATCGGACCGAACACGTGTTCCTGCGTCATCAAAAACGATTCGCCGTTGTTGACGTCGGTGAAATAACGCACCACAAAAGGTTCGCCGCTTACCGTCGTATACTGGATGGAAACCGGCCAGAACCGCACCTGTTTTTCCTGTCCGTCGTTTTTTTTCACCGAAACGATGGCAAAGGGCACCAGGGCGGTGACGGAGTCGCGCAGGGGATAATCGGTTTCAAAGCCCTCGGCGCCGAGTTTTTCATATTGTAAAAGATATGCCTCCACGATGCCTTTGCGCAGGGGCGACTTGCTGCGCGGCGTGGTGCTGAACAGTGGTTGTACGTCATAGCCGGCTCCGTCCGTTTTCTCAATCCGGAAGGATTCGCTTTTTTGCTGTGGATATTCGATCGAGACAGACTGGATGTCTTCCGGTTTTTCCTCGAACACGGTACGGTCGCGCCAGTTGTCGTCGCCCACCATATAGCGCACCCGAACCTGCCCGATGAAAGAAGGTACATGCACGGCGTAGGGTTGTTCTGCCCCGTCCATGATCATGTAGGTGCCGCGTTCGTCGTTGGTCATGCCGCCCACGTAATAACTTTTCAGTTTTTCGCCGTTTTTGCCGTAAATCTCCACTTTAATGCCTTCCGCGGCAAGCCCCCTGATCGTGGATTCCTCGGACGATTTGGGCGGAATAAACAAGACGTTCAATTCTGAGAGCGTCTCCAGCAGGGTCTGCACGGCAGTGGGGCGCGCCTTGTACCGGCCATTGTATATCCAGGTGTCTCCCTGGCGTTCGAGGGTAGCCGTTTGGCCGCGGCGGTCGGCGATAAATATTTTGGCGATGTCCCCGGGATTTTTCACGGCAAAGTCCATATCCCAGGATACGTGACTGCCGGTTTGTGTTTTTTTTAGCCGGAGCGTATAATATGCGCCGGCGCCCAGGAGCAGAAAAAGGGCTATTAAAAGCCAGGTACGTTTCATGGCTGAAGCAAAATTGTGTTTATGAATGGGAAAACAACAGGAAGGAGCCTTGGTTTGGCCGGCAAGCATGGATTACAGGACGCAAAAAAACAGCTTTTAGCGGCATAATTCAAATGTTTGCACACTTTGTCTGCCGATGTCAGGCTGCGTTCACAGGAACCCGCCGTCGAAGCCGAGCGGCAATAAGTCCGAACCCTTGTCGAACACATACACCGGTCCGGTTTCCCCTTGTATGATCACCCGCATGGTCTGAGCGTTTTTACGCTCCGTTTCACAGATCACCTGCCGGCAGGCGCCGCAGGGGGCGGCTGGTTGTCCGATCACCTTTTTTGGGTTTTTGATGGTCACGGCGATGGCAGTCACTTTTTCTCCGGGATACCGGCTGGCCGCCGCTGCCAGTACCGATTGTTCCGCGCAAATGCACATAGGATAGGAAGCATTTTCGTAGTTGCTGCCGCCCAGCATTTCGCCGTTGCCCAGGCATACGGCAGCGCCGACTTTAAAGTTGGAATACGGAGAGTAGGAGTTTGCCAGCGACTGGCGGGCCAGGCTTAGCAGTTCGCGGTCGGCGGCAGGAAGTTCTTCGGATGAATCAAAAATGCGGAAGACGGTGGACAGGGTGTATTCTTTCATGGTTATTAAAGTGAAATGAAGAACGAAGTTGGTTGCCTCCGTTTAAAACTCAGCGGAGGCAGCAGATTAATGATTTTTTGTAAAAAACTTTTTGTTTAAAATAATTTGTTTTTTATTTGCGCCGTTAAAACTTGCTCCCCGTGCCTAACGATTACGACAAAATACTCAAGGAAAACCTTGATGCTCTGCTGCCCTTTATCACCCGTAAATTACTCGGGTTAGACCTATCGCGTACTGAAACGCTCAAGGACAAAATCCAGGCTACACTCGAACGTGAAGGAGATTCCTTCAAAAAAGTGCTTCACGACGACCCCGCCCTGGATTATGGCCTTCATTGGGAGTTTCAAAGCAATGATGAGGACATGCGGGGCCGCAATTTGCTATACTATGGTTTATTTTACCAAAAGTACAAAATTCCCCTACGGCAAATTGTCGTTTTTCTGGGCAATGAACCGCCAAAACTGCTTCGGCAAAACATCCTCGAAATCAGAGGATTACGATTGGAATTTGAGGTAATTCATCTGCGCGAAATACCCAAAGAAACTTTTTTAAATTCCCATGTCCCGGAGGAAGTGGTACTGGCTGTTCTTTGCGATTTCGGTACCGACCGGCCCGAACAGGTTATCAGGATGATCCTGAATAACCTCACGAAGATCATGGGGCGTACGCCCCGGTTGCAACGATACCAGCGGCAGTTGCATGTTCTTTCCAGACTCCGTAAATTGCACCCGATTTCACTTAAAGAAATACAAGCTATGCCAATCCATTACGATATTGAAACAGACGAACTCTACCTTGCCGGCCTTGAGAAGGGCATTGAGAAGGGTATGGAAAAGGGTATGGAGAAAGGTATGGAGAAAGGTATGGAGAAAGGTATGGAACTAACTCAATATGATACCGTTGTCCGCCTGATTCAATCCGGCCGTTTTTCCGATGAGGAAATTGCCGAATTTGCGGGTGTGACAGTCGAATACGTTCAGCAGGTACGGATGGATATAAATCTGTTTCAATAAGAAATGCTTACCGGTTGAACGTCCCGCTGACAAAAAAACCCAGTTTTTCCATCCCAATACATCTTCCCGTAAACTGAAAATAGCCGCCGACCGAACCCGTTCGGGGATTGAAATGGTCGAGCGTAGCGCTGCCCTCGATACTGTCGTAAGTTTCCCACAATCCGTCATTTCCAATGGTGATTTGCGCGATGGCGGCAAAACGCAAAGGCGTATAAGTATCGGTTTCGTCGTAAACGGTAGTGAGTGGTAACAGAGCCAGGTTGCCTTTGTTCAGTCCTGCCAGCACTAGGTACAGGGCGTGAGCTTGTCCAGAGGAGTCGGTCCAGGTCAAATTGACGTGTAAAGACAACATTTCATCCGGGGGCACTTCATCTAGCAACAGTACGCTCGTGGTCCAATACGGCTCATGGGCCATCAACACTTCTTTTTTCAGGATATCGTCGTAATAGCGCCACATCAGCAGGTTCACGGCCACCGGTTTTTTCAGGTTCATCGGAACTGCATGCTGCCCCCTGGTGATCGCTACGCCGGCTACCGTAAGCCGGCAATCATCGCAAGCCAGGTCGAAACTGTCGTTCGGGGCTTCGCGTACCAATGTTACCTGGGCATCAGCGGTAACGGCCTGGAATAAAAAACAGAGTAAAACAAACAGAGTTCGCATCCGAAGGGCGTGAGGTGAAATCGATTAGTGGCGGGCAAAAATAGGCAGATGCGGAGCAAAATTCCTGTCCTGAAACGCAAAATCCCTGACTACCGCCGGTAGCCAGGGATTTTGCGTTTGACTTTTAGTAGCGCCCGCCGCCGCCGCGATGTCCGCCACCACCACCGCCGCCGCGACGGTCACCGCCGCCACGGCGATCGCCGCCACGTCCGCGATCACCGCCGCCGCCTTCGCGGCGTTCCGGGCGTTCGCGTTCCACGTAACCTTCGGGCTTGGGCAACAGGGCTTTCACGGAGAGCCGGAGCTTGCCCGTTTTCGGGTCGTTTTCCAGCAGTTTCACCGTCACGGGGTCGCCGACTTTGTACAGGTCGGAGACTTTGTCCACGCGCTGGTAACTGATCTCCGACACGTGCAGCAGGCCGCTTTTGCCTTTGAACTTGACGAAAGCGCCGTAATCTTCCACGCGCTCGATCACACCCTCGTAAATATCGCCCGGCGTGGGCACGAACACGATGTCCTGGATTTTGTCGTAGGCGGCGTCCAGCGCGGTTTTGTCGGGGCCGAAGATAGCCACGATGCCGCCCTGTTCGTCTTCGTCGATGCTGATGGTGGTGCCGGTTTGGCGCTGCATTTCCTGGATAACCTTGCCGCCGGGGCCGATGACGGCGCCGATGTATTCGCGGTCGATCCGGAATTCCACCATACGCGGGGCATGCGGTTTGAGATCGGGATTAGGCGCCGGGAGGGCTTTGGCCATTTCGCCGAGTATGTGCAGGCGGCCTGCCCTGGCCTGCAGCAAGGCTTTTTCCAGCATTTCGTAGGGCATGCCGTCGATCTTGATGTCCATCTGGGTACCGCAGATACCCTTTTCGGTGCCGGTCACCTTGAAATCCATGTCGCCCAATGCGTCTTCGTCGCCGAGGATGTCGGACAGGATGGCGATGCGACCCTGTTCGTCGGCGATGGCGCCCATGGCAATGCCGGCAATGGGCGCTTTGATGGGCACCCCGCCGTCCATCAGCGCCAGGGAACCGGCGCAGACAGTAGCCATGGAGGAGGAACCATTGGATTCGAGGATGTCGGAAACGATCCGGACGGTGTAGGCAAAATCTTCCGGCATCAACTGTCGGATAGAGCGTCCGGCGAGGTTGGCATGGCCGACCTCGCGGCGGCCCGGGCCGCGCAGAGGTTTTACTTCGCCCGTCGAGTAAGGCGGGAAGTTGTAATGCAGGATGAAATTATCGTCGTAAGACGACAGCGCGTTGTCGATCAGGGCCTGGTCCTGTTTGGTGCCGAGGGTGAGCGAGGTCAGCGACTGGGTTTCGCCGCGGTTGAAGATGGCCGAACCGTGTGCGGAGGGCAGGTAGTCCACTTCGCACCAGATCGGGCGCACTTCATCGGATTTACGTCCGTCGAGGCGTTTGCCTTCCGACAGGACTACGTCGCGGATGACGTGTTTTTTGAGTTTTTCGAAATAGCGGTCCGCCACGGCGCCCCATTCTTCCATGTATTCTTCGCCGAAGTCCGCGGTAAGGGTTTCCAACAGGCGTTCTTTCAGCAATTCCATGGTTTCGCGGCGGGTGTGTTTGTCGCTGGCGCCGCGAGCCATGGCGTAAATTTCGTCTTTGCAGTGTTTTTCAACGATGGTTTTCAGGTCGTCGTTTTCCGGCGGCGGGGTTACTTCCCGCTTTTTCAGGGCCGGTTCGCCAACCATTTCGGCCAGGCGCTCCTGGGCATCGATCTGAACGCGGATGGCTTCGTGGGCGATTTTGAGCGCCTCGATCAGGTCGTGTTCCAGACACTCCTGCGCTTCGCCTTCCACCATCGTGATATCGCGTTTGGTAGCGGCCACGATGAAGTCCATGTCGGCGCTTTTCAGGTCATTGCTGTTAGGGTTGATCACGAATTTACCGTCGATGCGCGCAACGCGCACCTCGGAGAACAACGCCTCCACCGGAATATCGCTCACGGCAATGGCTGCCGAACAGGCCAGGCCGGCCAGGGCGTCGGGCGTGGCGTCTTTGTCGGCGGAGATCAGGTTGATGATCACCTGGGTCTCATTCATGTACCCGTCGGGGAAGAGGGGCCGCAGGGCGCGGTCGACGAGGCGGCTGATGAGTATCTCATAGTCGGACAGGCGCGCCTCACGCCGGAAGAAGTTGCCGGGAATCCGGCCGGCGGCGGCGAATTTTTCCTGGTAATCCACCGAAAGCGGAAAAAAAGGCTGGCCTTCCTTGGCTTTACGCGCGCTGACCACCGTGGCCAGGAGCATGGTATTGCCCATGCGCACCATTACGCTGCCATCGGCCTGCGTGGCGAGTTTGCCCGTTTCCAGCGTCACTTCCCGGCCATCGGGCAGGGAAAACGAGGTACGGTGCGGGATTTGTTTACCCATTGAACATTAATTTGTTGCGCCCGGCAGGCAACGCTGAAACAGCATCCCGACATTCGTAAAAGCAAGGAACCAAAACCTTGCGCCACAATAAAAACGGCTTGTCGGAAACCGAAAAAAACACACAAAGAGGTGGGAGAGTGATGAGTGATGAGTGATGAGTGATGAGCGATGAGTGATGAGTTATGAGTGATGAGTTATGAGTGATGAGCGATCGCGCTCGGAATAACTCATCACTCATCGCTCATCACTCATCGCTCATCACTCATCACTCATCACTCAT
>CALEYM010000013.1 GCA_937926185.1 uncultured Bacteroidota bacterium
CAAACCGGAAAGCAACATCGTTACTATTCCCACGCCACCCAATATTTGCGCCGGCGGAATGATCACTTTTTTTGCCACCGATTTCACCGCAGAAGGTTCGAATCTGAACTGGCAATGGAATTTTGGAAACGGCAACACGGGTACCGGCCCCTCTTCGCAACAGACCTACCCGCAGGCAGGGCAGTTTCCCGTGAAACTGGTGTACACCGAAATTGCCACCGGCTGCAAAGACTCCACCTTTACTACCGTGAACGTGCAGGACTACCCAGAAGCCAGTTTCTCTTCCACGGTTGACAATATTGACATTATCTGCTATCCGCAAAACATCCAGTTCACCAATACCACGGCTACCAACGTGTTAAAACAGGTGTACTGGAATTTGGGATTTGGCATCGAAACCACGGGGCCTTCCGCCAGCACCGTATTCCCGAAAGGCACCTTTTCCGTAACGATGGTGGCCGAAACAACCTTCGGTTGCCGCGATACGGTGTCGCGCTCCTTTACCGTGGTAGGGCCGGAAGGCACTTTTACTATGGATAAAAACTTCATTTGCCAGGGCGATGACATCACTTTCCAACTGAAGGATACGATCAGTATCAGCTCCTGGGAATGGAATTTCGGCGACGGGGTTTCGGCGCAAAATGTCAATCCCGTCACCCATACCTATAATTTCCTGCCGCCAGGCGGCACGACGAACGCCAAACTGGTGCTGCGCGGAGAAGACGACGCCTGCGCGATCACGGTGGAACTGCCGGTGAATTTTTCACAGATACAGGCCGGCTTTACCACTCCTCCCCCACCCCTCTGCGCCGGCGGGCCGGTACAGTTTACCAGCACTTCGCAGTTTGCCGATTTGTGGGAATGGAATTTTGGAAACGGTACCACAAGCGGGCAAAGCAATCCCACCAATACGTACAATGCCGAGGGAACCTATACCGTCACCCTGATCGTAACCGACCTTCCTTTGGGCTGCAAGGATACCATCGTGGATATGGTCGTTATTTCAGGTATAGCTGACCTGGAGACCTTCGGCGATATCGTGTGCCCGGGCGATACGGCCCTCATCGGGGTGGAAATGCCGGAGCCGGGCGCGGTGTACATCTGGACGCCTGCCAACCTGATCATTCCGCCGGCCAACGCGCCGGTAGTGGAAGCGGTAGTTAATCAAACCACCAACTTTTTCGTGTCCGTCACCAGTCCTTCGGGATGTAAGGATGTGGATACCGTGCAGGTGCTCGTGCCCACGCCCTTTGCCGGCGCGCAGGATCTCGACACGATCGTGGCCAAAAACGCCACGGTAGTGCTGCCGGTAGTCATCGACCCGAACTATACCTACACCTGGACGCCGACGCCCGGCCCCACCGGCGTACCGCCTTCGGTGACGGTAGCCGACAGCTCGGTGACGTACACCCTGCTGGTAGAGGACAATTTGAAATGTACTTCGAGAGAGTTCAGGTTTAATATACAGGTAGTGCCTGAAAAAGTGTACGCCCCCAATGCATTCACGCCCAACGGCGACGGCGACAACGACCTGTTCAAACTGCTGGCCGACGGAGAAGAAGGCCTGGTAGAAGTGTTGAGCCTGAAAATTTTCAACCGCTGGGGCCAAAAGATATTCGAGGAATCGGGCAGCTTGCCCGACGTCGGTTGGGATGGCAAAACAGACGGAAAAGATGCGCCGATGGATGTATACGTATGGGTGGCGGAAGTACGGTTCGCCACCGGGCGCGAGGCAACCATCAAAGGAGACCTCTCACTGCTTCGATAGGTGAATGGAAAACACGCACGTCGAATTTATGCGGGAGGCCATCCGGCTTGCCCGTGAAGGTATGGAACGGAACGAAGGCGGCCCTTTTGGCGCCGTCGTCGTAAAGGATGGCGCTATCGTAAGCCGCGGCAACAACCGGGTCACTTCCACCAACGACCCTACCGCGCATGCGGAAGTGGTGGCCATCCGGGCAGCGTGCACACGCCTGAATACGTTTCAGTTGGCGGATTGTATTATTTACACATCCTGCGAGCCCTGCCCCATGTGCCTGGGCGCCATTTACTGGGCAAGGCCCAAAGCCGTGTATTTTGCCTGCACCAAGACGGACGCCGCGGCCATAGGTTTCGACGACAGTTTCATTTACAAGGAGTTGGACCTCGATTTCCAGCAGCGCCAAATCCCCATGATCCCGTTTTTACGGGAAGAAGCGCTAAACGTTTTTAAAGCCTGGGAAGTAAAGGAGGACAAGATTGAATATTGAAAAATGGTTATTTTCAAAAGCGGAAATATCTTTGCCGCTTCGTAAAAAATCTGTCCGGCCGGCAGGCAGGCACAAAACTTAAAACTCAACTATGTTATTAAAAGGGAAAAAAGGCATCATATCCGGTGCGCTCGACAGCCAGAGTATTGCCTGGAAAGTAGCGGAACGCTGCGTGGAAGAGGGCGCGCAAATCGTACTGACCAATGCCCCCGTAGCCATGCGCATGGGTGAAATAAACGCCCTGGCAGAAAAATGCAATGCCCCGGTAATCGGCGCCGACGCCACCTCGATGGAAGACCTGCAAAACCTTTTTCAGAAAAGTATGGATCACTTCGGCGGCAAGGCCGATTTCGTGCTGCACTCCATCGGTATGTCGGTCAACGTGCGCAAAGGCAAACCCTACACCGACCTGAACTACGAGTGGATGCAAAAAACCTTCGACGTAAGCGCCATTTCCTTTCACAAAATGATGCACACCATCTGGAAAATGGACGCCATCAACGACTGGGGCAGCGTCGTGGCGCTCACCTATATCGCCGCGCAGCGCGTATTCCCGGATTACTCCGAAATGGCTGAATCGAAGGCGCTGCTGGAATCGTTTGCGCGCAGTTTCGGCTACCACCTCGGCACGGCCAAAAAAGTGCGGGTCAACACGGTGTCGCAATCGCCCACCATGACCACCGCCGGCCAGGGCGTCAAAGGCTTTTCGGAGTTTTACGCTTATGCCGACAAGATGTCGCCCCTCGGCAACGCGCCCGCCGAAGCCTGCGCCGACTACTGCGTTGCCCTGTTCAGCGATTTGACGCGTTATGTGACCATGCAGAATTTGTTCCATGACGGGGGATTTTCGACGATGGGTATGAATCCAGCCGTATTGCAATAGTTATTTTGAATATCCGTTTCGTACAGGAAATCCGGGAGGAACTGCAAAACCAGACGCAATGAGTAAGGAGCAGCCATTTTTGCTATCCCATATTATAAACTCTATTACAAGATTTCCGAAGCGGGTGCTGCTTCGGAAATCTTGTTTTTACCAAACCCTGATTCTTTGCTTCTTCCTGAACAGTTTACCATCCATCCTTTCCGCCCAGCAACCGGAAGCCGCCAGCAGCACGGCGCGGGTAATTGTGCCCGTTGACACCACGCCTTTCCTCTTCACCTTTTCCCCGGAACCCCAGCGTTTTTACCCGGCCAACGATACCCTGCCCGATTCCGATTTCCGGATGTACAATCCTGCCCGGCGGCAAGCGGTGGATTATGGCACCCTGGGTAATATCGGTTCTTCGGCCCGCCCTTTATTTTTTGAAACCAAGACCCGCAAAGGATTTACAACCGGTTTTAATGCCTTCGATCTGTACACCCTGCGGCCCGCCGACTTGCAGTTTTACCGCAACTCCCGGTCTTTTACCGACCTTTTCTTTTCACAGGGCCGCATTCAGAACGACAACATGCTGCGGGCAAAGTTCTCGCGCACTTTTTCCGACGGACTGAATTTTTCGCTCAACTATTCCACCTTCAACCACCTGGGGCAGTTTCGCTACCAGGCCGTCAAACACACGGCCTTTCAGATCGGCGTATGGTATCCCGTCAATCCACGGTACGAGTTTTTTCTGGTTTATGGCAAAAACTCGGCGAAGCAGCAGGAAAACGGCGGCATCGTGACCGATACCGTGTTTGGCGGCGGCCAATTCAGCGGGCCCATCGATGCCGCGGTGCGACTGCCCGACCAGCAGGCGCTCAGCAAACAAGCCGATCAAACATACCATTTTACCCAACACCTGAAGTTTACCGGATATCGTGACAGCAGCGCCGGCAAGCGGGTGCTGCGGGCTTCGCATACGGCCGAATGGGCCAAACAAACCTTTAAGTTCTCCGACCCCGGCAGTAATCCCGGCGGCACTATACGGAACGACAGCCTGTTTTTCGATACCTTTCTCGTGGACCGCCGCGGCCTGCGGCACGTGTGGGGACTGAACCGGCTGGACAATACCTTCACGCTGAATACCTTTAAATCAAAAAAACCGGGCCGGCCATCTGATGAGCTGGCTGTCGGACTTCATCATACCTTGTTTGTTCTTAAACAGGAACCGGCAGCCGACTCTGTGTTTTCCAACCTGTTCCTTACCGGGAAACTGGCCATCACACCCTCAGAGCGGTTCGCATTCGTCGCCCGGGGCGACGTCGGCATCATCACTAACTTCGGAGAATACTCGGTGAACGGGGAGTTGAAAATCGGTTTGGGCAAAGCCGGCGAATTCCGGGCGAGCCTGCTCAGCCAGCGTTACCCGCCGGCCATGTTGTTCCGCCGGCTTTATGTAAGCAAACGGCCGTTCTGGCAAAACGATTTTGCCAAACCGCTCGAAACTTCCTTGTCGGCCACATACGCCCTGCCGCTCATCGGACTGGAAGTCGGCGGAAAAACCCACCTGATCAACAATTACCTGTATTTCAACCAGCAAGGCATCGCTGCCCAGACCTCCTCGCCGCTTCAGGTCGTCCAATTGCTGATCCGGGAAAACCTGCGCCTCGGCGGGCTGCATTTCGACAATACGGTGGCCCTGCAACGCGCCAACCGCGACGACGTGCTGCGCCTGCCGCGCTGGTTCAGCAAAAACAGCCTGTACTTTTCAGGCCCCATTATCAAAAAACGCATGCTGGTCAACATCGGCGCCGATTTCCGGCTGAACGGCGAATTTGTACCCGACGCTTACCAGCCGCTGACCGCGCAGTTTCACCTGCAGGATTCGCTTACGGCGAAACCTTATCCCTGGCTCGACGTATTCATCGCCGTAAAGGTGAAAAGCTTCCGGTTCTTTTTCCGCTACGAAAACCTGTCGACTTTCTGGGACGACCGCACCGTGTTTTATCAAACAGCACACCATCCCCAACCCTTCGGCGCTATCCGGCTCGGCGTCGGTTGGCGATTCCTGGACGACAACCAGTCGAGACAGAACACCGGGAACAACACAGCGCCGCCTGGCGGCAGCGGACCGGCGCCAGGGTTTGGAAGAGGGTTTTGACTTACGACTTACGACTTACGACTTACGACTTGCGACTTGCGACTTGCGACTTTACCCGGTCAATCCTTTAAAACGGCTTCCAGGTCGGCGATCAGTTTTTTCCCATCCTCCGAAAACCGCGCCGTGATCTTCGGATTGTTTTTTCCCTGCATCAGGAAGGCAAAATTATCGGCCAGCACCTCGTCGGGGTGGATGATATAGCCCGTATTGTCTTTGATTTGCCGGAAAAAATCGGGCAGGTTTTTCAGGTCGAGCAGGCTGGTGTAGCCGTCGTCTTTGGTCAGCGCCTTCCAGGCGCCATCGGGCATTAGTTCGATTTGGTACAGGTTAAACTCCACGTAGCCGAAAAAATCCTGTATTTCCGGCCTGAAGCCCGGATGATTGGCATAGATCACCGGTATAGCGTCGATCATGTTGCCGTTTCCGGTATCCAGGGTTATTTTCTGGGCAAAATCGACGCCGTCGGGGTTGTGCAGCACCCGCGCGGCGAGTTGCTCAGGCAGGCGGAGCCGCCCGAGTCCAATCGTTTCAAAACCGATCAATTTGTACAAACGCTCGCGTTTAGCCGGGTTGAGCCGGGAGTATACGTGGAATAATTCGTGGTACATCGTCGAGGCGAACTGCGGGCGCATTTCCTCGGTCAGCACATTGGCAGGAACGACGATACAGTTTTCACGGGTGTAGTACACCGAGGGCCCGTAATGTTTTCCTTTGGTTTTCAACATCACAAGCGTATCGGGAAACAAACCCGGCGCCACCGATTGGCAGGTATTGAACACGTCCTGCATCACCTTTGCAACTCTGACCGATTCTTCAGGAGAAAAACCTTCCATGTCGCGCCGCAGATAATCGACAAAGGCAGGCAGCAGTGCCGGGCGGGTTTGGTCAGCCTCAAGCGGCTGTTTCATTTGAATGGACATTTCGGCGGCAGTCACCCGCTCGAAAAACAGGTCCGTTTTATCTTCGGCAATAAACCGGGCCGCATCGGCGCTGTCGGGTAACAACAGCACATGGCGTTCATCGAGGTTTAGCGACTGTATCTGAATGGATTTTTGCGCTGTGCAGGAAAATACGAAAAACAGGCAAAACAGGGTTGGAAAAAAAATGCGCATGAGAGAAACAATAGTTTTAAAGACAATTTAAGCGGTAAAAATCTCCGATCGTGTAGTCAAGCGGGGTTATGTTCGACCAAATACCGGGAATTGCAATTGAAATACCGATCCGCCGCCCGCCGGTTGCAACACCTTGATAGCAACTCCATGCAGGTGGAGAATACTCCTGACCAGCGACAAGCCCACGCCGGTTCCTTTGACGCCGCCTTGTTGTTGTTGGGGGCTGCGATAAAAGGGTTCAAAGATCATATCCAGTTCCTCCGGGGCAATGCCGGGGCCGTTGTCGCACACTTCCACCAGGTGGTTGCCGCCGGGTTGAAACCGGACGCGCACTAAAACGCGTTTGTCCGGGGAATATTTGCAGGCATTGTCCATCAGGTTTAATAATGCGGTGCGTAACAGCGCTTCATTGGCAGTAACGTACAGGGTTTCGTCCGATTCGGGCAGCTGGCCGGGATCGATGGCTGCACGGTATCCCGGATGATTTTTTTGCAGTTGTTCTTTGGTCTGCAATAGCAATTCGTCCAAACGCACCGGTGTAAAAGGTATGCCCCCGGGATTGTTATAAATCCGGGCGAGTTGCAGCAGTTTTTCTTCTACCTCGCCCAGCGCGCGCACGTCGTCCAGCACGCTTTGCAGGGCTTTGCGGTAAGCAGCCGGGTCCCGGTCGCGTTGGAGGGCTACGTCCAGTTGAGCGCGCATGGCCATGATCGGATTTTTCAGCTCATGCGAAACATTGGACAGAAACATTCGCTGCACCCGGAAAGCCTGTTCCACGCGGTCGAGCAACTGGTTGAAGGTTTCGGCCAGCCGGGTCAGTTCGTCGCGGCTGGCCCCTGTTTCGACGCGGTGACTCAGGTCTTCGGGTTGCATGGCTTTTACCTGATCCATGATCTGCGATACCGGCGCCAGGGCTTGTCCGGCGAAATAATAACCGGAGGCAGCCATGGCGCCGATGCCGAAAACAAAACAGATGATCAGGATATTGCGCAGTTGGATCAGCTCGTCGGGATCGCAAAAACCTTCGGCCACAATGGTAAAAGGCCTGTTTGCCGGGCTGATCAATATCTTTCCCAGGGCATGCAAGTTCTGGTGCCGGAACTGCTGCCGGCCAGTCTGCTGGATGCTTTGCAGGGTTTTTACCGGCAAAGGCACCGCTTCCGGTCGCAAGGTAAACACCCGCTCATAAGCGTCGTTGTACAGGCTGATATTTTCGCGGTATGGCAGCGTGTCGGTGTCGTCGGGCTCCAGCCAGCGAACCGGCAACGGGGGCAGGCGGTCAACCTCCCGCAGCGCGGCTTCGGCAGTCAGTTCGGCTTTCGATTCAAGCGTTTGGAAAAAAACGGTTTCCGTATGTTTTTTATACGTCCACCATGCCGCGAACAGCACGATAGCCAGGATGCTTGCTGCCGTTAACAAATACAACAAGGTTAGCCGGGCGCGAATTTGCATATC
>CALEYM010000014.1 GCA_937926185.1 uncultured Bacteroidota bacterium
TCGGCAGCGGCCCCGGCGGCTACGTGGCTGCCATCCGCGCTTCTCAACTGGGCATGAACACTGCCATCATCGAACGCGAAAGCCTGGGCGGCATCTGCCTCAACTGGGGCTGCATCCCCACCAAAGCCCTGCTTAAAAGCGCGCAGGTGTTCGAATACCTGAACCATGCTGCCGATTACGGTGTAACCATTGAAGGTAAGGCGAACGCCAATTTCGAAGCGATGATCAAACGCAGCCGCGGCGTGGCGGACGGTATGAGCAAAGGCGTACAGTTTTTAATGAAAAAAAACAAGATCACGGTCATCAACGGTACCGGCAAACTGATTAAAGGACCCAAAGTGACCGTAACCGACGTCGAGGGCAAAGTGACCGAATATACCGCCAAACACATTATTGTCGCTACCGGCGGACGCGCGAAAGAACTGCCCAACCTGCCCATCGACGGCAAAAAGATCATCGAATACCGCAAAGCCATGTCGCTGGAGCAACAACCCAAACGTATGGTGGTGGTAGGCGCCGGCGCTATCGGCGTGGAATTCGGCTATTTCTACCACACGCTCGGCACGGAGGTCAGTATCGTCGAATTCCTGGAACAGGGCCTCGTTCCGCGTGAAGATGCCGATATCTCGAAGGAACTGGGCAAACTGTTTACCCGCAAAGGTATGAAAGTGTATGCCGGCTGGGCCGTGGAAAGTGTGGACACTTCGGGCAAAGAAGTGAAAGTGAAGATGAAGAACCGGAAAGACGGCAAGGAAGAAACCATCGTCTGCGACGTGGTGCTCAGCGCTGCCGGCGTAACGCCCAATATAGAAAATATCGGTTTGGAAGACCTCGGTGTGGTCACTGAACGCGGATACATCAAAGTAGACGAATACTACCGCACCAATGTACCCGGCGTGTATGCCATCGGCGACGTGCTGAATACTCAGGCCCTGGCTCACGTGGCCAGCGCCGAAGGCATCACCTGCGTGGAACACATCGCCGGCCTGCATACCGAGCCGATCGACTACAACAATATTCCCGGCTGCACCTATTGCTCACCGGAAATTGCCTCCGTCGGTTACACTGAACAAGCCGCCAAAGAGGCCGGTTACGAGGTGCTGGTCGGTAAATTTCCTTTCACCGCATCGGGCAAAGCGAAAGCCGCCGGCGCTCCGGAAGGCTTCGTCAAGGTCATTTTTGACAAAAAATACGGCGAATGGCTCGGCGCCCATTTTATCGGGTACAACGTCACGGAAATGATCGCCGAAGTGGTAGTGGCCCGCAAACTGGAAACTACCGGGCACGAGATCGTCAAATCGATACACCCCCACCCTACCATCAGCGAAGCAATTATGGAAGCGGCGGCGGCGGCTTACGGAGAAGTGATCCATATCTGATCGCTAGTGCCGCAAAAACCTGAAGGCGCAATTTTGCCCGGGTTTCGGGACGAATACCTGCACGTAATACGCACCGGGGCTTAACTGTCGTGGAAACGTTTCCCCAGCCTGTCCCTGCCAGATATTTTTCCCTTGTGCATCCCAGACGGTACAGCGGGCGCCGGCCGGCAATTGGTCTCCTAATGTAAACAAGTTATTAAAATTCAATGACTTGTATAAATTGTTGCAAAAAGTTTCATTTTTTTTTACCGGATCGGACGTTGGCAACAGGCGGGCGGGCAGCCATTGCCCGATCGAAAAAGTATACAGCCGGGCGGGGATCAGGTTGAGCGTTCTTTCATTGGAAAGATAACCGTAGCCGTTTTCCCGAAGGCATATACCCTCCACTTGTCCGGAAGCCAGTACTGTGCCCAGTTCGATGCGCCGTTTGTTGCCACTGAAGAACGCATCCCCGGTATAATCGAACAACAGCCACATAAAACACTGGCCGCTGCTCAGGCGGTAACCGCACAGAACAATTACGCCGGTCGCCGAGACGTCCGCGCCGGTGACCAGCCCGTCGGAGAAGAGAGTTTCCATTTTCTTTGCCTCGTAGATGCCCTCCGCGGTTGGCAGGGTATAATGTGCCGTGCTGTTATCCCGCCAGTTCTTGGTAAACAAGTGTATTTGCCCGCCCTGCACGATCATGGCTTCACAGTCGAAACGGGTATTGTTAGCGCCCTGCGGCATAAAATCTACCTGGTCTTCGTAACTGAATTGAATCCACTCCACCGCCGAAGCCGGTACGAATGCATTGTCGCCCGCCGGAATAGCCGAAAGGGGGAACTTGTAAATGATCAAATCGTCGCGGTTCCCGTTGGCGTTATTGCCGAAATCGCCGACATACAGATACGTCCCGTCGAATGCCATGTCTTCCCAATCCACCGACGTGATCCCGCCAAGGGTCACGGTTCGAAGAATTTGGCCGCTCAGGGTGTCGATCTGGTAAATTTTTGGCGCGCCTTCGCTGTCGTTGTGGGTCCATAGCGCACCGCCGGCCATCACAAGCCCGGAAGTTTCATTGAGCAGTGTGGAGACAGGCGTTTTGATATGCGGCGTCAAATTAGTCGGCTGATAAATACAACTGCCGTCGTTCATCGTCGCCCCGGCGTTGAAATTGGCGGCCTGTGGATCGGTACAGCCGGGTTGGGCGGACAAGGAAAGGCGGAACAGGAAAATTTGAGTAAAGATTAAACAAAAGATAAGGCGCATGATAAACAATGTCTAAAGGTTAATTCAATTCCTGGCTCCAGAGCACTTCGGTTATACGTTGTACGCCGGCCTGCAGGTAGCGGCGGTAGGTGCTGAACGACATATTTAAAAAATCGGCGGTTTTCTCCTGGCTTCCAACGGGGTTGAAAAACGTTCGGTATAGTACCCGGTGGTATTTCCCGTCCACCGGAGCGTTTTCAATTTCTTTCAGTGCCGCCAGTATCTTTTCTTTCAACAAGGTAATGCGCTGCCCGTCGGAAGCTTCGGCGCCGGTTTGCTGCACCACCATTTTGGCGCGAAGTAAGGGATTTTGTATCAACAGATTGTTGTTGTGAAAATTTTTAAGGGCATCTGCCACGCTTTCTCCAAACTCCGTTTCCGATAAAACAACTGCCTGAACCGCCGGCGCTTCGGATTCCGCGCCGGCAGCCGCGGCGGCATCGGTTTCCCTTTTTCCCAACAATTCGAGCCAGGTCAAAGGTGGCAGTAAGCGCCAGTCGTGCATATACCAGCCAAACGGAATACCGCCTGCCTCGAAATCCAGTTCGGGTACGTGATGCAGGTCGGCGTAAGCAAATCCCGGCTTCCAAAATTCGGGATGAGCCACGACGAACATGCTCACGGCCAGGCCCGGGGTGAAATAATACTGTACTATGGTGAGAAAAATGCTGCTTTGCAGCGGAGAGACCTGCTGGTGCGTGTCTTTTGCCATCCAAAACCGGAAATAAGCAGCCTGCTCTCCCTGGCGCAGGTGCAGGTTTCTGCTTTGGCGCCGCATGACTGTTTGCATGACCGGATCGGCATTTAAACTTTCCGGGCCGGACAATTCATGGCCATTGATCTTCAACATGAACGCGCAGGCCGTGCGGGTTCCGTCGCGCCAGACCCAAATTTGGGCGGCCTGGTGTTTACTCCAGAAGTCAAAGGCGGCCAGGCTCGATTCGCCTTCCTGGCGAAACACCATATCGCGCAACACCGGCAGATCGCTTTCCAGCATATTGTCCAGCCAGAAACTGCCCGACTCCTGCCAATCGAAAAATGGCTTGACCACGGCGTTGGAGCGATGCAGATATAACAAATCGAAAAGCACGCGCCGCTGCGCTTCTCCGCTTGTTTCTTTCAATTTACGGTGATAATAGTGCCGCGTTCGATTGTGCAGGGTCGTATTCCAGTCGGGGTGCCGCCAGCGCACGTCTGCTACCAGCGCCTCCCGCGTTATATCGTGCGGATAAATACCCTCGCGCCCGATGGAAATAAAGGACAAACTGCATAACCAATTAAACAATTCGCTGGCATCTTCCACGCCCATTACCTCCGCCAACAGCGATTCGGTGAGGATATTAACCAGGGCGCAAACCTCCAGGGAGGCCCGGTGCATGGGACTGGGCACCTGTTGCACAAATAATTGAAGCAGGGTACGTACCACATCCGGCGATTCATCGGGGTGGAAGTTTTTATCCGGAAAGCGCTCGTAGATGTCCGCCACCACGGACAGGGCCAGCGGATGCCCGTGCGTAAACGCGATGATCGGTTTGATCTTATCTAATGGAATATGCCGCCGCCGTAAATACTCCTCGCTTTCGGCGGGCGTAAAATTGCGGAGTTCCACGGTTTTCATCAGCGCCCGCCAGCCGGGGTCGGTCATCCAGGCTAAGGAAGGCGCATTGCGGCCTCCGATAACCGTCAGCATTTTGGCGGGCAGGTTCGGCAGAAAATCTACCCGGAACCAGTCGTCCAGCGGAGCCATTTTTTCGTAGGTGTCGAGAAAAAGTACCGGGCGGCCTTCCATTTGGCGGAGCGTTTGAAACAGATCGTCATCTTGAGTTTCAACGCCTTTTTTTCGCAGCGCCTCGCGTAAGGCGTCTAAAAAAGCATTTGGGTGCGGGTCAATATGGCGGCTATCGACCGATAATGTGACAATGTTTTGCGTAGCGCACCAGTCGGACAGATATTTGGCTAAAGTCGTTTTACCCTGCCCGCCGGGGCCGTACAGGTACAATAACACGTGTTCGGGAGGGTCGCTGCGCAAAAAACGCTCAAACAATTCAATTTCCTGTTCGCGGCCTACAAAAGACCGGCGCCGGGCGGCGTTCAGCAATTCCGCAATAGAAGGCATAGTTTTCCGATCCAATGAGGTGTTGACAACAAAAAAGGATGCCAGGCACAACAAGGCCTGGAATACCAGGCAAGGGGCAATTTTTGCCCGAAAATTAAAACGAATTTATGGCTGGCAAGCGTTTTTTTTACTTTTTGCGCGCCACCCGGCGAACTGCGGCCAGGATCAGCAGGGAGAAGGCGCCGACCCCGCCAAGCAGGTACCACCAGTTGATCCGGTCGCGGAACACAGCCAGAAAAACGGCACTGACCAGGATGATGGTCGGCGCTTCGTTCATCACCCGGTAATGAACGTGCGTAAACCCAGATTTGCCATTTTCCAAAAGCCCGATGTGCACGCGGCAATACCAGGTGTAGGCGGTAAGCGCCAGCACAAAAACCAGTTTGCCCCACATCCAGGTTTGCTGCAACCACGCGGGTTGAATAAGCAACATCAGTACGCCGAAAGCCCAGGTAATGACGACTGCCGGTTTGAGGATGATGTTGTACACTTTCCATTCCATGAGGTTGTACTGCCGGCTCAGAATATCGCGCTGCGTTTCCTGCATCCCGCCGGCTTCGGCGTGATACACCATCAGGCGCACCAGGTAAAAAAGCCCCGCCATCCATGATACCATGCCAATCAGGTGCATGGCCTTAGCCACGCTGTACCAGTTTGCAACTTCCATATCCGGGTCGTTTTTTGTTAAAAATCAAACGGCGCAAAGTTGTAACACTTTGCGCCGCCGGGAAGCATGAACGATTAAAAACCTTTATTTAATTATGGCAATATTTAAAGCCAGTACCAAACGGGCCGGATTGTTGGAGAATTGATATTTATCGCCAAAGAAGGTGACATGGTCGCCGAATTTATTGAAGTTGCCCTCGTAGCGGATATCGGCCGAAAAACGGCCCGTGCCGATGGCCATGCCGGCCTGCCAGCCCCAGGTGAATTGTTTCCAGCGTTCGGCATAGCCGTCGAAGTCGGTCAGTTCGGAACTGCTGTTCAGGAAGTAATGCCCGACCGGGCCGCCGTGCAAGCGGATAGGCCCGGCTGTAATACCTACCAGGATCGGAATATCCAGATTCTGATACTTTTCGGATTTTACAATATCGCCGGCGCTGGTTTCGCCGATGCGAAAATCGGTGCGGTTGGAATTAAAAACGAGTTCCGGCTGGATAAAAACCGTGCGGCCGATGCGCGCCCAGGCGCCGAATTGCGTGCCGAATTTTATGTCGTCGACACCAAAATTGAAAGCGTTTTCGCCGTCGCCGATCGTAATGTCGTCCGGGCTGGTCGTGAGGGTTTGGAAACCGCCTTTTATACCAAAGGCGAATTGCGCCCGGGCGGCAATGGCGCTGAAAAAGAGGATGGATACCAAAAGCAAGTGTTTCATACGTGTTCGATTTTTATTCCCAAAAAACGGCTGAGGTGGGCGGTTCGTACACGAAAGCCGGAAATTGGGCGGGGTTTAACCTTACCTTAAAATGAGGTATTAATAAAACGCAAAATAGAAGTCGGTTCCTTAATAGCGCCAGGAATGATTACTTTTGCCGCCCGCCAACGCCAGACATTGCCGATGGACATCACACAAGCCGAATTTGTTTCCAGTTTTACCAGTGAAAACGCCTGCCCGAAAGACGGCCGCCCGGAGTTCGCCTTCATCGGGCGTTCCAATGTGGGCAAGTCGTCGCTGATCAACATGCTGACGGGAAAAAAGGGACTTGCAAAAGTGTCCGGCACACCCGGCAAAACGCAATTGATCAACTTTTTTTTGATCAACCGGCAATGGTACCTGGTCGATTTGCCGGGTTATGGCTACGCGCGGGTGTCGAAAGATCAGCAGAAAACCCTTTCGGCAATGATCAATGGATACTTGTTGAAGCGAAGTCAACTGCTCCAGGCTTTTGTGCTGATCGACTCTAACATCCCGCCTACCAAAATCGACCTGGAATTTGTGAACAACCTGGGCGGGCACGGTATTCCGTTTGCCCTGGTATTTACCAAAACAGACCGCCTGAAACCGAACGAATTGAAACGCAATATCGAGGCTTTTTTTACCGAAATGCGCAAATCCTGGGAAACCCTGCCGCCACACTTTATTACTTCCGCCCAATACCGCGGCGGCAAAACCGAAATGCTGGACTATATTGGCCAAATACTGAAAAACCGCGCATCCTAACCAAACATACTCCGTGAAAAAAAACATTCAGATATACCCGCGCATCATCGAAAAGACGGAAGACTGGCCTATATACCGGCTCAGCGAAGACCGCGCGGCCTTTATCCGGGACATCGAAGACTTTACCTTTCACCGGATCAACTCCCGGCACCGCAACGACCTGGTGGATATACTGGTAAAAACCATTTACCATGAACGTATCCGCATCAAGGAATCGCCCTGGAAAGTAGACCCGCCCAACGAAAGATCTTTCTGGAATAAGATCAGCAAAAGATTAATTAAAAAATCGCTCGACCGGCACGACCCCGAAGCGGTTGCCGCCGCCGAGGATATCCTGCGCAAGATCATACACCGGTATTCCGAAGAAATTGTCGGCACGTTTAAAATTCCGACATTCCGCTTTGCCCAGCGTTTTTTGACGGTATTGTTCGACCGTCTGCTCAATGCCGCCGTTGAAAAAAGTATTGCCAGCGTGTGGCGCGGGCGCCGGCAATTGTACGAGCGGCTCAACGTGGTGGGCGATGTGGAAACGGTGCGTCACCTGTTCCGGTACGGTACCGTGGTGGTAGTGCCCACCCACTCCAGCAACCTGGATTCCATCCTGGTAGGCTATGCCATGGATCAGATCATGGGCCTGCCCTCGTTTTCCTACGGCGCAGGGTTGAATTTGTACAATTTTGGTCCGGCAGCCTATTTTATGAACCGCCTCGGCGCTTACCGGGTAGACCGGCGCAAAAAAAACGCCATTTACCTGGAAACCCTCAAAACGATGAGCAACCTGAGCATTCAACGCGGCGTGAACAGCCTGTTCTTTCCCGGCGGCACCCGCTCCCGATCCGGCGAGTTGGAAGCCGAACTCAAAATGGGACTGCTCGGCACCGCGGTGGAGGCGCAACGCGCGCTGTGCCAGAAAGGCGCTCCGGGCAAGGTCTTTATTGTGCCGCTGGTAATCGGCTACCACTTTGTGCTGGAAGCGCCTTTCCTGATCGAACAACACCTGCGCATGACCGGAAAAGAACAGTACCTCCGCCTGCGCGATGAAGGCAACAGTATCCGGAGCTGGTTCCGCTTTATCTGGCGTTTTTTCTCTACCACCAACGACATCACGCTCAGCGTGGGCCGGCCCATGGACGTGCTCGGCAACTTCGTGGATGCCCGGGGCTGTAGCTTCGACCGCTTCGGAAACGAGATCGACATCCGGGAATATTTTATGTCGAAAGGCGAAGTCAACGAAGACCGGCAACGCGAAGAAGAATACACCAAGCTCCTGGCCGACCGGATCGTTGAACGGTACAGTATCGAAAACGTCGTGTTGAGCAGCCACCTGATCGCGTACGCCGTGTTTGAAATGCTGGTACATGAAAACCCAAAACTGGACCTCTTCGGTATTCTGCGCCTTCCGCCCGACGATTATATGTTTCCCTTCCGGGCTGTAGAAGAAGTGGTGGAACAAATGCAGGCCAAATTGTACGAATGGGAACAAAACGGACAGATTAAATTAGCCCCGGAAATCCACCGGCCCGCCTCAGACGTGGTGCGCCACGGCGTCAAAAACCTCGGCGTTTTTCACCGGGAAAAACCCCTTGGCTTCACCCGCGACGGGAATATCGTTTCTTCCAATTTCCGGGTATTATACTTCTATCACAACCGCTTGAAAAACTACGGTTTACAAAAAGCCGTGCAATGGAAATCGGAGGAAATTGAAGTGTTGAAAATTGATTGAATGGTTTATGAGGTTTAGAGTTTAGATGGTTTATGAGGTTTATAAACCCTCTAAACCCTCTAAACCCTCTAAACCCTCTAAACCTCATAAACTTCATAAACCCTCATAAACCTTATAAACCTGACAACATGCGCTACCAAAACTTACACATCGAACACGCCGACGGCATTGCCGTGGTAACCATCAGCCGCGAAAAAGCGCTGAATGCCCTGAACAGTCAAACCATGCTCGAATTGAAGCATTTTTTTGGGCAGGAAGGTTTGGAAATCAAGGATTTAAAAGGTGTCATTCTCACAGGCGCCGGGGAGAAGGCATTTGTGGCCGGCGCCGACATTTCCGAGTTTAAAGATCTGGACGCCGCCCAAGGCGCCGCATTTGCCCGGCGCGGCCAGGATATCTTTTTCACAATCGAACGTTTTCCCAAACCGGTGGTAGCGGCGGTCAATGGATTTGCTCTTGGCGGCGGCTGCGAGTTGGCCATGGCCTGTCACCTGCGGGTGGCCGGCGAGCGGGCACGTTTCGGACAACCGGAAGTGAACCTTGGACTCATTCCCGGTTATGGCGGCACCCAGCGCCTGGTACAGTACATCGGAAAAGGAAAAGCCCTGGAATTGTTGATGACAGCCGATATGATCGACGCAGCCGAAGCGTTGCGGCTGGGCCTGGTCAACTATATGGTCCCGGCTGGCCAAGAGCTGAACAGGGCAAAGGAATTGATCGAAAAAATTGCGACGAAAGCGCCGGTGGCCGTCGCCAAAGTGATCGAAAGCGTCAACGCTTATTTTGAAGCCGGAAAAGATGGCTTTGCCAAAGAAATCGAAGCTTTTGGCGACTGTTGCGATACCGCCGATTTTCGCGAAGGCGCAAGCGCTTTTATAGAAAAACGCAAAGCCACTTTTCAGGGGAAATAAAGCGCCCCTAATCCATAAACTCGAGCAACGTCCGGTAATCATCCCAGCGCGAGTCTTCCGGTTTCATTTCCAGCAGGTCGATCAATTCATCGGCATACAGGGCATCCAGTTCGGGTGCGGTGCGGGCCGTGCGCAATTCCAGGATACCTTTTTGCAATTGTGAAAGCCGCCAGGCAAAGGTTCGTTCCATGCGGGCAAAAATCTGCGCACAGACATCAGTGTGATTTTCATCGCTTCCGGCGGTGATCGCGTCGCGGAACGCGGCTTTGTTCCGGGCGATCATTTTCCCGTCTTCCAGGATAAAATAAGCGGTATGCGCCCAGTTATCAGGCGGCGGTAACAGGCTGGCATATAGGATCAACTGTAAATCCTCGCCGTTGCGGATCATTTCCTTTCGCCGCCGCGCGCCGCTCCATTTCAAATCGACGATAGCCCACTCGTCGCTGTCGCGGCGCAACACCAGGTCGGCTTTCCCGCGCACGGGCAGCCCGGCGAATTCGCCCCGGAGTTCCTGTTCGGTCGCGACGATAGACCATCCATTGTTTCGAATTTGATGCAACAGGCTCCAGGCAGCGTTTTTGACGCGGTGGAGGAACTGGCTGCGTTCGGGCTCCCGGCCGTACAACAGCAATGTTGCGCCTTCCCGTTCAAGCAGAGGCCCGGCTTTTTCATCGATCCAGTCGCGTACGGCGTTTTTATCCCAATCAAGGGTGTTTTCCTGCAAAAGCAGTTCAAAAAAGCGGTGCGCCAGGCTTCCCAGCAGGGTTTGGTCGCGGGTAACGCTCAGCAAACTGGCCGGAAAAAGCCGCAGTTTCTGGCGGAAAAACCAACGGTGCGGGTAGTAAAACAGGCTCTCCAGGTTCGTGGGCGTTTCGTATTCGTTTTGTAGCAAGCGCTCCGGGCGCCGGATCAGCAAATGTGGGCGCGGCCGGGCAAAAACCCGGCTTTCCAGCAATACGCCTCGCGGCATGCTGCCCAGTCGCATCAATGCCTGCCTGCCAGATTCGTCGTCAAGGTGAGCCGTAAAAGGATGAATCGAATCAAACGCCGCTTCCACGTCGCTGAGCAATAAGCTCGGTAAGGTTTCCGCTCCGTCCGCTTGTTCCGGTATGACTAACAAGAGCCGTTGGCTTGTTTGCAGAACGGGTCGGCGCCCGAGTAATTGGGTACGACGGTTTTCCAGCGCCGGTTCGTCCGGCGCAGCCGAACGGGAAGCCAGCCAGGCGCGTTCCCCGCTGCGCCAGGGATCGGGCCGGGGTACCTGGCCGTCGAAAAGACAATTCCACCAAATCAGCATTTCAGCCGGGGCCGCCAGGGCGCCCGGCTGGTGAACGTAATCGAAACGCCCCGTTTCGGCTTGCGTGATCTGTACCGGCGCCGGCTCATAAATGGTGCGCACGATGCGTTCCAGTTCCAGAAATCCAAGCCGTTGTTCCGGCAACGTTTCCAGTAAATCGCGAATCCGGCGGGCCTGTTCGGCCAACACCAACAAGGTGGTATTTTTCGTGTCTTCGTAAACGCTGCGCGCCCAAAGGTGCAAGTAATCATATAATTCCAGTGCGTCCCGTTTGGGCGCGGCGCCATCGGCCTGGTAGCGCCGGCGGCTAAACCAAAATTCGTATTGTTTCCGCGCTTCCGGCCGAACGCCTTCTTTTTCCAGATAACTCAGCACCGCGCCGAACCAGGTATCGCTGAACAAACCCGGTTTTTCAGCCAACACCCGGGCGATTTCAAGCGCCAGACCGTCATCCAAAGGTTTAACCGGAAGCGTTACAAACTCCATTATCTTGAAGACATCCACTGGCTCCCAAAGAAATACCGGCGCGAGTTTCAATACCTGAAGAGAAGGACGGGCGAGGGAAGCGGACAATACGCCCAGCGCAGGGAAACCTTCCAGCAGCAGTGCCTGTTCGAGCGTCCGGTTCATCTCCGGGATCAAAAAAACGGGTTTCCAACCGGGGTTTTGCGCCAGCCATTGGGCCAGAAAGATAGCCGCGTCACTGTCGCGGCGGGCTTTTAAAATAAGCAAAGAACCATCGCCCGTTGCCTTTTTTTTGCCGACGGCCTGTCCTGCCAGGTTGCGCTGTAGCCAACCGAGATCGGTGTTGGAATTGGCCCGGGGCACATCATCCACAAACTCAACCGGAATATTTTTCAAACGAAATACTGTCAATAAACGGCGCCAAAAGGCCGGCAGCAGTGCCTCGGGTTCGTAAAATAAAATTTTATCCAGCCGGATGTTTCGCAACGTCAGCCAATCCAGGGCTTGTACGCAACGATCGGCAAAACCGGTAGCCGCGGCGCCCAGATCCGGATTGTTTATCTTATGGAGGAAAATTTGTTCCACGTGCGCCAGCGTTTTCAGCCTTTGGGGACAACCGGCGCCGGGGATAAAATCCCAGCCGGCCAGCTGCAACTCATCGCGCAGTGCCAGCAGCCCATCGGCCGCGGCAAAGCGGTCGGCTTCGAAAGACGCGCTGTAAAACGGTGGTTCCGGCGCGGTTTCGGCCCACTGCAACAAGGCCTGGCGATACAACTCGATGCGCAGGTAATTGGTATTTTCAGGATAACCGCTCAGGCCAAACTGGCTTTCCAGCCAATGCAGCAATTTTTTGGGGCCGAGATACAGCTCGCCGGCCTTTTGAGGGCCGGAAGCGGCGTAAAGCGGCGTATCGAAATAGTGCCCGAGGTGAAGTTGCATAACTGAGGCCGTAAATTTAGGTTTTTGTCCTACTTTTGCCCCTCTGTTTTTGAAACAAATTTTTTATAAGAATGGAACCGAGCGAAATTGTCAAAACGAGCGATATCACCATTCGGGTCGGCCTGGACAAAGACCGGGTGCCCGTTAAAATAGAATGGTCGGCCAGCGACATGCACGAAGCCGGTAAAATGGAAGAATGTAAAGCCATGGCTGTGGCGCTTTTCGATAAGGAGCACCGCGATACCCTGCGCATTGATTTGTGGACAAAAGAAATGCAGGTGCAGGAAATGGACCGTTTTGTTTATCAAACACTGCGCTCGCTTAGTCAGTCTTACCTTCGGGCTACTCAAAACAAAGAACTCGCAGAAGAAATGGCCAAATTCGCCCACTATTTTGGGGAAAAAACGGAGATTGTTCCTTCGGTGGACGGCAAATGACTTACGACTTGAGACTTATGACTTACGAGTTGGGGTTTCGGCAGCTCCGGACACACTGAAAATTTCTTGACTCATTTCACCTCAGCGTGTCCGGAGATGCCGAAACCCCAAGTCGCAAGTCATTTACCGCAACAGCGCCGCGCAAAGCCAGTTGGCCAGTGCCTGGCGATTGCTGGGAACGACGAGCCGTTGCTGATCCCAGCTGTTACGGATATTGCCCAATTCGATATACACGGCTATGGGGGTGGTTGTTTCGCGCAAAGTGAACAATCCCCTTGGCGTGACGGTGCCGTTGTATTCTTTTTGCGAACGCACTTTCAGGTATTTCTGGAGAAAGGTCTTGTGCATTTTGAGGGCCAGTGCCTTGCTGGGTTCGCTATCGGGGCGGTAATAAAAAAACACGTCCGTTTCCTTATGCCGGTGGCGGGAATCCACGTGTATTTCGATAATGGTTTGATCGGTGATACCCGCTTTCAGGTACCGTTCTGTCAACTGGTTGATCAGCTCAGTGCGTTGCGCCAGCCGCTCTTTTTGGTCCAGCGGGATCACCTTGTCGCCCCAAACCACTTCGTCTTTGTCGCATTTCAGGTAAGCTTCGTCGCGAATACCGTCGTTGGGATCGCGCACGATCATAAAAGCCGTGGCGCCATGGCTCACCAGCAGCCTGACCAGGCGCAGGGCCACGTCGTAAGCGTACTCGTCTTCGCAAAGGGTGTTTCCGGCACGCGTACCCTCTGCGCCGCCGTCGGGGCCGCCGTGGCCGCTGATGATATAAAATACTTTGCCCTGGAGTTTCCGGCTGGCCAGCGGCGTTTTTTCATATTTTTTGCCGAAAACAGGAAAGATGCGGTTGCCGCGTGCCGCCGTAGATTCGATGATTTCCGTTTCGGTACCCACACTGCGGGCTTCAGCGACAGCAACCGTTTGGGCCAGCTCGCCCGATTCAGGGCAATTTAGTTCATGCCAGGGTACCCAAAGTTGTTTATCTTCGATAAAACTGCGCACCCGCAATCCTTTTTCCTGCGCCATTTTATTATAGGCATCGATACGGATGGCCGTTTGCCAGTCGTCGATATTCAGGGTGGAGCGAATACTTTTCCCATTGTAAGCCACTACCATAACCGGAATAAAATAAGCCGTATTCGCCTTTAAGCGGTAGTCTTCTTTC
>CALEYM010000015.1 GCA_937926185.1 uncultured Bacteroidota bacterium
CCTCCACAGTAGATTTCGAATATTAATGACTACAAATATTACGGGGCGCTGCCCCTACCTAAATAGTTACGAATGTGAGAGTATTAACCATGATATGCTTTCGATATTATTATGGCCAAATTCTGCTACGAAGTTCATTTAGTTCATCGGAGGCCCAAATGTTGAGCAATGATTCAGATCTCGGATTTTCAAGAGCCATCAAGGATTTCCAAAATTGACATAAAGTATCAGAGCACCCGTATGATCCAAGGTTGCTATGGAGTTCTGTGAATACATTTTGTCCAAGTTCGAGCATGTTTTCGTAGCTGGTACCTAAAGTCAATCCGGCAAGTTCAAACTCCCGCTGCAAAGAGGCAATTTCAATAATACGTAGCAGGGCTAACGGCTTTTGGCAGACAGGAACTGATCTTGCCAATTTGCTAAATTCATGTATAACTTTGCTATTATCTTCAATGAGCAAGTGCCAAATCAGCGAGAGCATGGTGCATTCTGTGAGTAGAAAAGGATCCTTTTCTAAAGAAGCATTTTTTTTCAACTCCGCAATGAGGGCAGCGATTTTCTGATAATCTTTTTGAAATTCATCGGCTTCTATTCTGGAAAATTGAGCATTCGCTACATGCCGAAAATGTAAATGCAATTGAGCAATTGCTGTGATAGCGCGACTCCAGGGGCCATGATTGCCTTGTTGTATTTCCCGCGATAGAATACGAACCTGATAATTATATCCCGGTGAACAGAGGTATGAAAGGAGCAACAAAGATTTAAAGTGTTCGGGGTGCAGGAATAGAAAGTAGTCAATAGAGTGCGAAGCTTCTCCAATCAACTCCAATCCTTCCAGGATGCTGCTTATAGCCAATTGCGATTTACCAAGTTGTCTTAAATATAGTCCTTCCATCAGACTTGCCTGAGCAACTAAATCTTCGACCTGAAAATGGCTGCGGTCAGATTGTAGTCCTTTTATCGTTGATTTTATTTTTTCATGGTCAATAAATAGGATACGACGGTAGACGGAGAGTAAGCCGCAAAATGCCCGGGGGCGGTAATGCCAGACAAATTCATTCAGGCTCCTCATTGATTCCGGAATAGTGTCTGATTCCCGGATAGCCACTTCATAATACTGCTGTGCTATATCGAAATCGCCTATGCCCCGGTAGGTTTCGCCAAGCAAACAGGAAGCGACTGTTCTGGCTGTGGCATCGGCGGCAGGGTTGTCGAGCGTGGATACAAAAAACGGAATCGCATCCATACGGTAACCGCTCGTGAACATCGTCATGGCAGATCGGAGTTGTTCATGTACCTTCGTAGTAAGATTGTCTTTTTGTTTCCAAACCTTTCGTTCAATTTCAAATCGTTCCACTTCTGCCCGGTTTTCTTTTCGCCAGTCCAACACAGGCTTTAAAAGTGCATCGTGGCAAAGCTCATAATTGTAACCACCAACTGTATTGGGTTCCCTCCGCAACAAAAACGTATCCACCAATTCATTGAGCAAAGCCGCGTCTGCTCCTGGGCGGCTGAGCAGCCGGACGCCGTCCATGCTCAGGCGGCGGGCGTCTTCTTCTTTTTCGCCGGAAACGAGGTCTTCCTCGATGATCTCCCGCGCGACGGCCCGCCGGGCCTCGGGCAGTTCGTTGATTTTGCGGCGGTAGTATTCGCCGTACACGTTTCGGAGGTCGGAAGGCAAATCGTCGGGGCGCACGTCGGGCATACCGTCGGCGTCGAGGTCGGGTATTTCGTTCCGGATGATCCTGTTTTCGATGTATTCGGCGAGGATTTGCAACTGAAATGCTTCCACGCCGATTTCCTGTCCGGATTTATCCTGCGAAAGGGCGTCCAGTATCCGGCTGGTCGCGGCGGCGCTCCAGGTGAATTTGACGGATTCAAAATCGCCGTCGAGTTCCGCGGGCTCCACCAGCGCCGCCCGGGCCTGTTGCCGGCTGAGCGGCAACAATTCGATACGTTTGTGCAGGATGGCGGGCAGCTTGTCCTTCAGCCGGTCCAGGTCGGCCAAGCGGTCTTTCCGGATGGAAAAAACGGCCCGCGCGTCGATTTTGGTTTCTAAAAACGCCGTGTCCGCGGCGGTGAGCCTGGATTCGTTTTCATCAATAAAATCGGGGAAATCGGCATAAATCAGTTCGGATAATTGTTTTTTAAATTCCACCTGCTGTTCTTCCGGGTAGGAAAAAAACTCTTCGAATTGGTCGAACAGCAGGATTATGGTCGTATCGGGCGGTATTTGCCGGCGTTTGAAACGGCCCCACAACGTGTCGGGGAGTTCCAGCGAGGGGCTTTCCAAATGCCGGGACGGGTATTTTTTCGACAGCGCCGACTCGCTATGGAAGCCGAATTTTTTGAACAGGTTATCGTCTTTGCCCGAGGCTGCATAGAAGCGGATAGAAACGGGCAGAAAATGGCGGTGGCCTTTTTCAGATTCCGCCTGCAATGCCGGGATAATACCTGCATTGAGCAGGGAGGATTTTCCATACCCGGATTTTCCGAATAACACGCAGAGTTTTTCCTGCTGGATAAGCGAAACCAAACGTTCCGTGTCTTCATCGCGGCCTTTGAACAACGCGCTCTGTTCCGTGCTGAACGGTTGAACGCCCGGGTAGCGGTATTTTTTGCCCGGAATATGGGCGCCGCCGCCGGCGCCGGTGGGTGTGTTCGGCGACTTGCTCATGGTTTGGAAAACTGGCCGGCAAAGGTGAGCAAGGTGTACCGGATGCGATTGCGTTCCACGTCGTATTGTTCATGTCCTATCCGCCTGGCGTTGTAGTCTTTTAGCAGCGATACATAGCGGCCGCGCAGGTGCGGCATATCGAGCTGTTGCGCCGTTTCCGGGGCATGCTGTTCGAGCAGGTCGAACGCGGCCTGAAAATTGCCCTGTACTGTGAGCGCGCGGATCTGCGATTCTATCGGGCTGTCGGGTTTGCGGAGTTCCCGGAGAATTTTGATCTCTGCACAAGCCTTATACAATTCTTCAAAGTTGTCGCGGGTCGTGGCGATGTGTTCGATGTTGAATTGTTTCATGACGAAGCCCTGCGTCGCGCGGCTCGCTTTGCTCAGGATAGGGAAACTTTCGTTTCTGTTGTCGAAGGGGGTATCGGGCAAGCGGCTGAGATAATAGAGCAACAGTTGAAAATACCAGCGTTCGAGATCAAAACCGAGCAGTATGTACCGGTCTGTTTCCTGTAGTTTGCGCGTGATGAGGTCGGAAATGCCGTTGTCCATCAGCAGGTTTTTGATCAGTTGGAACAGGTCGTGATAATCCAGGATCACGGAATCCCGGTTATCCAGCACGCTGCCGCACAGGTTAAAGATCAGCGGATTGTCGGCGGTCGGGTATTCGAGTTTTGGCGCGTGTTTTTTGTCCTTTGTCGTAAAATAATCGAATTGGGGTTCCTGCCAGTAGTTGGCATACGCGGAAAACAGATGTTTGTCGGGGTTCAGGGACAGCACCAGGTGAAACGGTATGGCCACGATCTGCCGCAGCAGTTCGGTATCCGGCAACCATTCGCCATCGCGCGCGGTATCGCGCACGCATTTAAGCGCCTCGTTTTTAGCGGGGGGATCGACAAACTGGAACAGGTTGTCGCGCCGGTAAAAATGATTGATCCGGCCATTCAGTTGGCGTACCACGCGCTGACGCGAAAGGTAGGAGAAAGAGGTTTCCGATGCGCCTTGAAGCTCGTGGCTCTGACCGGCCCTGTAAAATGGAATAGCGTCGGGGCCGAGCAGCAAAACGGCTTCTCCGTCGGCGATGCTTTGTGCAAGTAATCTCCAATTGGGCATGGCGGGCAAACAGGTAGGATTTTACAGAGATGCCGGCGCTGCCGTTGCCGGTTTTGCCAACATCTCTGCCTGGGCGATTCGTTCTGTTATTTCCTGACAGTCGATTTTCTCGTTAATACGGCTTCAGATTTGCCGGCGATCTTCCGGGCTTTGTTTGACTTGTGTTGGATGGCCGCGGCGGAAGAGGTGTTTTCTTCGATCAGCAAGTCGGCCATGTCGGCTTTAACCGTTTTTACCGGCACAACCGCGGCTTTCTCCTGCGAACCCCCGGCCCCACCCACCTGGGCCGCGGCAAATACCGCCGGAGCAAAAAACACCGCTGCCAGCGCCAAACGGATTACACTACTTTTAAGCGTCATAAGCGAAAAGTTTTTGATTTTGTGAAAAGAATATTGTGAAACTCAAATACAAATGTAACAATGTTAATACGTGTTTTGCCTTTTCGCAGAACATTTTTTAAGAAAGTTAAAAAACTAATATATCAAAATTCTTTCAACCGCTCCCGCACTTCCTCCTGCATCCCTTTTGCCACTTTCACCCGCGCGCCGTCGCTCTGTACGAATTCGTTGTCGCGCAGTTGAAACCGCTCCACCTTGCACAAATTGACGATGCAGTCGCGCCCGGTACGGATGAAAGGGTAGGGTGATAATTTATCTTGCAAGCGGTCCGCGTCGCAGGAAACCGGCAGCGCCGGCGCATTTTCCAGGATGATCGTCCATTCACCTTTCCTGGCTTCGCAGCGGATGATCTGTTCCACGGGTACGAAGCTGATATTTTCCCGGGCGCGCACCGCGATGTACCCCGGCCTGTTCCAGCCCTGCCCGGGGGCAGGGACTGGATCGGCACGGGATGCGGCGTCCCGGAGTTTCGCTTTTTCGGACACGCGCCGGAGCACGCGCCCGATGGCTGTTTGCAGGTCTTCCTCCGCGCAGGGTTTCAGCAGGTAATCGGCTGCGCCGCTGCGCAAGGCTTCATAGGCGAAGGTGCTCCACTCGGAACTGATGATTACTTCGCATCCTTTTTTCAGGAGCAGGTTCGCCAGGTCGAGACCGTCGATGCCCGGCAGATCCAGGCTGACGATGGCCGCTTCCGGGCGACTGCTTTGAAAGTTTTTCAGGTTGGTGTGGCCATGGGGGTACACCCCGACCACCTGGCAGGCAGGATGGGACTGTTGGATTTTTTCAGCCATCCATGCCGCGTCGGAGTCAACTAAAAGCGTTCTCATGGATTAGTATTGGTTTTTGTGCCTAACGGGGGAAATTAGCCGTTGGTCAGTGTTGAAAAATGAGATCGCCGTTTATCGCGCACAGTTCCAGGCTGTTACCGGGCGACAGTACCACCCGCACCCGGCCGCTCAGACCGGCCCGTATGTCGATGCTGCCGATAAAGTTGAGCTCCATGGTTTGGGATGTTCCGGCGGTGTATTGGGTTGCCGTAATGACAAACTCGGGTTGCTGGGCGCTGGGCAAGACTATCCGATTAGCGGGCTGCGTGAGCGTGCCTTCCTCCAGGCGGAATTTGTATTCCGAACCGTCGTCGTAGATGTCGATCAGGGAGATTTTGATAAACCTGTCCTCGATCGTGAAGCGGTTTTCGGGGTCTGCCACTGTAAATTCGTCCGAGGCGTCTTTGGTCAGTACCTGGAAGACGCTGTGACCGGTGACGGGGTCTGTCACCACGGCAAATTTGTGGTCGAATTCGTACACGCCGTTGTCATAACGCGCCAGGGCATACTCGGCGGGCAGCGTACCTTCCTCTTCGGTGGCCAGCGCCTTTGCAAACTGGGGTTCGGGGACGGGGATGAAATGAAATGTTGTGCTTAGTGACATGTTGAAAAAAGAAATGTGGTTAACGGTTGGATGTGCGAATGTGCCGACGTTTAGGAGGCATTTTCGCACATCCGTTGTTCAGCGCATTATTCCTTTATTATTTTGAATATACCTATATGATTGCCTTTTCTGATTGGTTTGAGCAGGTAAAAGCCGGAGGGTATATCGGAAATATCTAATTGACTTGTGTGACAGGTTATTTTTTTAATTAGCATCCCTGATACGTCAAACCATTGAATTACATCCCCATTTTCCAAGCCATCCGCAATTACGTACTGACTTGCCGGATTAGGATGTATTTTTATTATTACTTGACCATTATGATGTGCACTTGTCGAACTTACCGTCACACAGGTGTCACTTTCACTCCATTGTTTGAAATGGGGCATGTTGGGCATTGTATTGGCATTAGTCGCTGATAGTTCGATAGCGTATTGTTGCAAGTCGCATTCCAGCCCATAGCAGTTTGGTCTGTTGATGACATGAAGGTGGCTGTTTGATACCCTCCCAGCAATGTATATCCTCCCATCAGGAGCCAAACGAGCCTGATTGAAGCGTGTCTTTTCCTGAATGTTTGGCGGGGTGTTTAATTCTCCAATCAAAATTCTACTATTAGATATGTCTGATGCCCATGTATCGAATTGCCATAGCTTATCATAGCATGTGGCATAAATGAAGCGTGAATTAGAAGAAAAAGCTGCCCCACTATAATAGAAAGTATCTTGCCCAAAACT
>CALEYM010000016.1 GCA_937926185.1 uncultured Bacteroidota bacterium
CTCGCGACCTCAACCTTGGCAAGGTTGCGCTCTACCAACTGAGCTACTTCCGCATAATTTGCCAGAACCGTTGTTCTCTTTAGCGGCTGCAAAGATAAAGCCACTTTCGGTAAACGGACAAGCACTGCCCAAAATTTTTTTTTCAAATTTTCTTTTCCTCCTCAACCCTCTCCCTGGCCCAAGCGTTTGAAGGAGCGTTTTTTTATGGCTTCCAGGATAGTTTTGAATTCAATCGGGACGATTTCGCCTTCGATCAGGAGGGTTTCGGCGCGGCCGGCGATTTTCGGATACAGCCATTCGACAATATTTTCAACCGGGTCGGTTTCTTCAAACGTCAGATACACCCGGATGGTTTCCCGGAAGCCGATGCTGTGGCCCCGGTAGTCTTCGTCGGCCACTAAAAAAGCCTGTGTTTCGGGTATCCTAAACCGCTCGCCCAGCGTCAGCCAGCGGTAAAACAACCCGAAAAGATGGTATTTTAAGTCTTTATCATCGGTGCGGATCTCAATTTTCATCGCATGATAAGCGAAGCGGGCCCGCGGGTCGTCGAAGGGAATGACATTAGTGGAAGGGGTATTCTGGCGGTTTGGGCCCGGCATGGTTTCGCCCTGCAGCCAGGCTTCAATTTTTTCCGCCAGCCGCTCGATGCGCTGGAACCGGTCGGTAGCCAGTTGGCGGACCGTTTCATCGCCGAATTTTTCAAAATTATCCGGGTGGTATTTGGATCGCAGTTCGCGCAGGGCCTTGCGGAAGGATTCCTCCGATAATTGTGTAGGCAGCAGGCCGAACCATTCGCGGATTTCCCCGGATTCTTCGGGGGTGAACGGCGGATTGGATGTAGATGCCATATTTATAAATTGGAGGCGGAGGCTCCGCCTTCTGATTTTCTTTTGAAGGAAAAATAGGTTTCCAGTTGTGTTCTGACGGGAATATCGCTGTTGCTGCGCCGGTATTCGTTCCGGTCCTGGGCGTCGATGATCCGGGCTTTCACGTTGTCGTGCAACTGAAGCTCTATCAGGGTTTTTATTTCTTGTTTCAGTTCCGGATCATAAACCGGGAAGGTGGTTTCGATCCGGAAACTGAGGTTTCGCTGCATCAGATCGGCACTGGAGAGGTACATTTTTTCGGCGCCCCCGTGGTGAAAAATAAATACGCGGGCGTGTTCGAGGAACCGGTCCACGATGCTGATGATTTCAATGTTTTCGCTCAGCCCTTTCAGGCCGGCAACCAAACAACAAATTCCGCGGATGATTAGTTGAATTTTGACGCCGGCCTGCGATGCCTCGTACAATTTCCGGATGATGTCCTTGTCTTCCAGGCTGTTGACTTTGATCAGAATATGCGCCGGCTTTTTTTGTTTTGCCGCCTCAATTTCGTAGTCAATCAGTTCGTAAAGCGCCGGCCGCAGGTTGAATTTTCCGACCAGCAGGTGCTCAAATTCCTGTTTGGGCGGTTTAATGTTTTCCAGGAAGGTAAAAACATTGCTCACTTCACTGGTCAGGCGCTGGTCGGCAGTGAACAGGCCGAAGTCGGAATAGATCAGGGCCGTTTCTTCGTGAAAGTTCCCTGTAGCGAGATAAGCGTAGAGCCGGGGTTTGCCGTCTTCGACCCGGCGCACGAGGGCCAGTTTGGAGTGGACTTTGACGCCCGGGAAGGAGTAGTGCACGCGTACGCCGGCTTTATCAAGTTTTTCGCCCCACTCCAGGTTAGCCGCTTCGTCAAAACGAGCTTTGATTTCTACAAACGCGGACACCTGTTTGCCATGTCGAACGGCATCCATCATTGCATCCATAATCCGGCTGCGTTTGCCCACCCGGTATAAGATGACCTTGATATGGGTCACCTGTGGGTCGCGGGCAGCGCGTTCGAAGAAATTAACGACGGAATGATAGGACTGATAAGGCACGTGCAGCAGTTGGTCTTTTCGCCCGATAGTATCAAAAACATGTTCGGAATCGTGCAGGGCAGGATGGGGCAGGGGTGGAAGGGGTTTGTTTTTCAGGTGGTTCATCCCAAAATCCGGGAATTTGAAAAAGTCGAAGTTGTTGTGGTAGCGCCCTTCCGGCAGCATGTCGTTTTTTCCGAGTTCGAAAGTGTCTTTAAGGTACTCCAGCAGGTGACCGGGCATCTCGCGGTCGTACACGAAACGGCTGGCCGGCCCTACCTGGCGTTTTTGCAGGCTGGATTTGATTTTTTGCACCAGGTCGCCGGAATATTCGTCGTCGATATAGAGTTCCGCGTCGCGGGTGAGTTTGATCGAATACGTATCCTGGATATCATAACCCGGAAACAGCAGCGACAATGAATGGCGCACGATGTCGTCGAGCAGGATCAGGTTGTGCCGGCCATCGCCGGAAGGCAGGGGGATGAAACGCGGCAGTTGGTCCGAAGGGATTTTTACCAGGGCATACTCATTATCGACCAATGGTTTTTTTCGCTGCCGGAGGTTGACGGCCAGGTATAAATGGGCGTTGGCCAGAAAAGGCCGAATCCGGCGTTTTACCAGCAATACCGGCATCACAAATGGCAGGAGGTTGTTGTTGAAATAGTTTTCCACAAACTGCCGCTGATCCGCATTGAGGTCCAGCCGGCGCAGGATGTAGATATTGTGTTTGCGGAGTTCCGGAACAATTTGGTTTTCAAATATTTGAGAAAACTCCTCCTGTTGTTTGTTCACAACCCGGTGTATTTCCCGTAAAAGGTCGCCGGGCACGAAGTCCAGTTCGGCCTTCGTTTTTTTGCCCACTTTTTTCAGGTTGCGGATATTGGCAACCCTGATCCGGAAAAACTCGTCGAGGTTGGAAGAATAGATCGCCAGGAACTTCAGGCGTTCGAGCAGGGGAACGGCCGGGTCTTTGGCTTCCTGCAAGACGCGGTAATTGAAAGAAA
>CALEYM010000017.1 GCA_937926185.1 uncultured Bacteroidota bacterium
CTCCTACACCGCCTGCGCCCAAACTTCCGACGAGCGCCTGTTCTACAAACTGCTCGGCGATTCGTTGCCTATCGAAGTGTTCGCTTACGGCGCCGCCGGGTACAGCAACGCGCAGGAATACCTGGTGCTGGAAAAATACCTGGACGCGGTGAAACCCGACCTCGTCGTGTGGCAGCTCTGCTGCAACGATTTTATCGACAATTATTGGGAACTGGAAAAAGTGGCCGCCTATCACGTGCGCATGAAACGCCCGTACATCCTCGAAGACGGCAGTATAGTACGCAAACTGGCCGCCGAATACCCGCGCAACGTGAAGCCTTACTCGCATTTTCTGTATTTTATCCTGAAACGCATCGCCGAGGCGCGCGGCACCTTCGATAAGCCGCCAGCCGAACCGGCGGAAAAATGGATCGCCGAAAAAAACCTCGATTACGAACCCTTTGCCCGCAGCGTACGCATGACCGACGCCGTTTTTAAAAAAATGAAGGCCCTGCTGCCACCCAAGACCCGCCTCCTGGTATTCGATGCCGACGGTTTTCAGCCGCAATACGATCAGTTTGCCAGGCTGTGCCGCGAAAATGGCCTCAATTTTGCAGATGGCTTACCTGCATACCTGAGCCGGTTTGAAACAGCCGGCGAATGTGTGCGCACCGACGACGGCTACCACTGGAACAATCGCGGTAACGAATTAGTCGCATCATTCTTGAAACCTTACATCGACAAAACGTTAAACCCTTGAACATTCTCGGAATTTCCGCCTATTACCACGACGCCGCCGCCGCCGTCCTGCGCGACGGGCGTATCGTGGCGGCAGCACAGGAAGAACGGTTCACCCGGAAAAAACACGACCCCTCGTTCCCGGCCAATGCCGTGCGCTACTGCCTGCAGGAAGCCGGCCTGACGATCGACCAACTCGACGCCGTGGCTTTTTACGACAAGCCGCTGCTGAAATTCGAGCGCCTGCTGGAAACCTATTATGCTTTTGCGCCCAAGGGCCTGCGTTCTTTCCTGGCCGGCATGCCGGTGTGGCTGCGCGAAAAAATGTTCCTGAAACGCGCCCTGCGGGAAGAACTGGAAAAGATCATGCCCTACAACCGCCGCCGGCTCAAGTTGCTGTTCCCCGAACATCACTTGTCCCATGCGGCCAGCGCGTTTTACCCCTCCCCTTTTGAAGAGGCCGCTATCCTGACCGTCGACGGCGTGGGCGAGTGGGCCACGGCCAGTATCTGCCACGGCAAAGGCCACTCGGTCACCATTCTGAAAGAACTGCGGTTCCCGCACTCGCTGGGATTGCTGTATTCGGCCTTTACCTATTTCCTGGGCTTTCGGGTCAATTCGGGCGAATACAAACTCATGGGCCTGGCGCCTTATGGCAATCCCCATTCGCCCGACATCGAGCGGTATATCAACATTATCCGCACGGAACTTGTCGACCTGCGGGCCGACGGTTCCCTTTGGCTCAACCAACGCTATTTCGACTACGCCACCGGCCTGCGCATGGTGCGCGATGAGGACTGGGCCCGGCTGTTCGGCTTTCCCAAACGCCGGCCCGAAGACGAACTCCAGGCACACCACTGCAACCTGGGCCTCGCCATCCAGCGTTTTACGGAAGAAGTGGTGCTGCAAATGGCTCGCGAAGCACAGCGTCTGACAGGTTCCCGAAACCTTTGCTTAGCGGGCGGCGTGGCGCTCAACTGCGTGGCCAACGGCAAAATCCAGGAAGCCGGCATTTTCGACGAGGTATTCATTCAGCCCGCGGCGGGCGACGCCGGCGGCTCGCTGGGCGCCGCGCAGGCCGCCCATCATATCTTTTTCCAACGGGAACGCCCGGCGCCGGCAGGCGCCGACAGCATGCAGGGGAGCTACCTCGGCCCCGAATTCTCCGACCTCGACGTGCAGCGCGTAGCCCGCAAATACGGCGCGCCTTTCCGCCATTTTGAACACTTCGACGAACTGGCCCGCGAAACCGCCGCCCTGCTCGACGCCGGCCACGTGGTCGGTTGGGTGCAGGGGCGTATGGAGTTCGGCCCGCGCGCCCTGGGCAACCGCAGTATACTCGGCGACCCGCGCAACGCCGAAATGCAGAAAAAACTCAACCTGAAGATCAAATACCGCGAAAGTTTCCGGCCCTTCGCGCCCTCGGTGCAAGCCGAACAGGTGGCCGAATATTTCAGCTACAACGGCATTTCCCCTTACATGCTGCTGGTGCACCCGGTGCGCGCCGAACGCCGCAAACCCCTGCCGCCCGATTACGATACCCTGCCTGTGCGCGATAAACTGTACCACCTGCGCTCCGATCTGCCCTCAATCACGCACATCGACTTTTCGGCGCGCATACAAACCGTGCACCGCGAAACCAACCCGCGCTACTGGAACCTGATCGAACAGTTCCGCCAGCGCACAGGCATCGCCGTGGTGGTGAACACCAGTTTCAACGTGCGCGGCGAGCCCATCGTGTGTACCCCCGAAGACGCCTATCGCTGTTTTATGCGCACCGAGATGGATTATCTCGTCGTCGGCAATTATTTATTCAATAAAAAAGAACAACCCGACTGGCTGGAAAAAGACGGCTGGAAGGAGGAGTTCGTACTTGATTAACTAACGGTTGACGGTAGACGGTTGACGGTAGACGGTGTCCTATTGCCGTCTACCGTCAACCGTCTACCGTCAACCGTCAACCATCTACCGTCTTATGGAATTTCTACAGGAACTGTTTCAATTTCTGAAAGCCCGCAAAAAATGGTGGCTGGCGCCCGTGGTGCTGGTACTGCTGTTACTGGGCGTATTGCTGGTCATTGGCGGCGGCAGCGCGATTGCCCCGTTCATTTACACCCTGTTCTGATTATGGATAAACGCGCACAATCGCTGCAAACCGTTATCGTCATCGTGGCGGGTTTGCTGGTATTTTATGTTTGGCTGCACAATCCCTGGCTGCTGCGCGGGGCTTTGGCGGTGGCCCTCACAGGCGTATTCTCACCCTGGCTGACGGCTAAAATTCACGCCGGCTGGATGCTGCTGGCCCAGGGCCTGGGCTGGTTCAACGGCCGGGTGCTGCTGTCCGCGGTGTTTTTCATTATCCTGACGCCGTTTGCCTGGCTGGCCCGCCTATTTGGTTCGTCTTCTTTTTTGCTGCGCAAAAAACAACAGGAGGAGAGCTATTACGCGGAACGCAACCATACGTATACGCCCGAGGATTTGGAGCATACGTGGTAGCGGTACTAAACCGGTGGACAAATCAGGGTTGGACATGGACATGAAATGTCCGGAGAAAGGATTTTACCTCCCCCGTTAACGGATTTTTGTATTTCAGGCCGACTGTCAGCGGGTGTTCACCCGGCTTTTCAAAAATCCGTTTATACTGCAACATGCCGTCCCGAACCGGAAATGGTTCTCCGTTTACCGTCGCTTCCGTGTAATGTTGCGCCGGGGAATACCCGGACAGAAAAATGTCTGCCTCGAACAATTCGCCGGTTTTCAGGCAGTATTTTTTAGGCGAGAGGGTCGGCGTCAGGGCACTGGATATCAAATCCACATCGGGCATCGTGTTTTGAAGGTAATACCCAAGCGCCTTATTGGCCGCAAGCGCGGCGCGCAGTTTCAGACTGTTTAGCATTTGGGCCCTGTCGACGGCATCCGCCCTGGCCAGAAAAGCGGATAACTGTACAGCGGGCCATTGATAATTATCTCCGGTAAGCAAGCGCCTGATTTCCACATTTATCTCTTCCACAGGCCGGTAGCTCAGCAATACGGAATCCTGTAGTTTTGACATCTCCTGCCAGGCAGGATTTTGTTTGACTGAAACAAGTCGATCCCAGTCCGCGGAGTCAAAGGCAGACAGCTTATCCTGAAAGCGCATGACGGAACGAAAAGTCTGCGTCGCTTTGTGGCGAAACGAATCGGCAACCGCGTACCGGTAGGCGTTTGTAAAACGGTTGATATCTTCCAGTAATTTGGCATTTTGCCGGTTAACAGTTTCACAGGCAGCCTGAAGACAGCTACCCAGGGCACGTTGCGCCTTCAACTGTTCCTGTTTTTGGGAGTTGAAGTAAAAATAAACGCCGGCGAGCAGGAGCCAATAGAAGAGGTGGATGGCCCAGGGCGGGACGGGAGATTTTGAAGGCATGATTCAAGAATTACAGGCTGACGGTCAGCGTTAACCAATTTGCGCCATAGCGAAAGAGCCGCGAAACAAAAAGAAATTTTTCCATAGAGGGTGTTCAAATCACCCCTAAAACTGTCAACAAGAATCCGAAATTGTGCACCAATCAACCAATCCTACCGCACCACCTCCACCTTCGTTCCGTCGGCCAGGTTCATCTGTCCGGCCACCACTACCTGTTCGCCTTCCTGCAGGCCACCGGTCACCTCCACCTTGTCGCCGAAAGTGGCGCCGAGCGTGACGGGGCGCAGCCGGGCGACGCTGTCCTGTACCACGTACACTTTGGCATCGAGCAGGCTGCCGGTGACGGCTTTGCGCGGCAACACCAAGCCCCTGCGCTGCGCGTCGAAGGTGAAGGTGGCTTTGGCGTGCATGCCGGCGCGCAGGGGGGCGTTTTTGGGGTTGGGCACTTCTATTTCCACGTCGTAGTTGAAAGCGTTGTCGGCGCGCAGGCCGATGTTGGTGACCTGCGCCGCGATGGGCCGGTCGGGGTAAACGTCGGCGGTGACGCTCACGGGCAGGCCCTTGCGTACGTTGAGCACGTCGTGTTCGGTCACTTTCACCATGAGGAACAGTTTCTCCAGGTTGGTGATCTGGGCCACCTGGATGCCCGGGCCGATGACGCTGCCGCGTTCGATAAAACGGTAGCCGATGGTTCCGTTCATGGTGGCCCGGATACTGGTGTTGGATATCTGTTTTTTCAGGGCTTTTTCCCTGGCTTCGGCTGCCATGAGGCCCAGTTCGATGTCTTCCATCTTGTTTTTGGGCACGGCCTCGCCTTCGATGAGGTTGCCGAGGCGCTCCTTGTCCTTTCTGATTTTGGCGATGTTGGCCTTGGTGGCTTCCAGTTCGGTGCGCAGCAGTTCGTCGTCCACCTTGGCGATCAGGTCGCCCTCGTTCACCCAATCGCCTTTGCCTTTATGTACCTCCAGCACGCGGCCGGCCGTTTCAGAAATGACCAGCATTTCTTTAGCCGGCAGAAAAATGCCGTTGGCTTCCAGCCGGTTGCTCAGGATTTCCATTTGCGCCGCGGCCACTTCCACGGGCACAAAAGCCCGGCCGACCTGGGCCAGTTCGGTGCCGGCTGCCGCTTCTTTTTTGTTTTGGAATAGTTTCCAGGCAATCAATGCCGCACAAATTGCCAGGAACAGCCAGAGATAAATACGTTTCACAGTCTTGTCGTTGAAAATGAAGGAGGGGACACGGAGGGCATTTTTCGCGGGCGCAAAAGTCCGGCTTTTTGCGGGGAAAACGACATGTTTCCAACAAAGATTATCGAATGTGTACTTTTGCGTATGCTGATCAAAGCTTCCACCATCACCAACCTGACCGATGCGCGCTATTTCGCCGCCAAGGAGGTCGGTTTTCTGGGCTTTAACCTGGAGGAAGGTACGCCGGGCTACCTCGACCCCATATACATGAAAGCCATCCGCGAATGGGTGCAGGGGCCGAAGATCACGGGAGAATTCGACCGCACACCGGCTGCGGCGGTGCGGGAAGCCGCCGGCTTTTACGGGCTCGATGCCGTGCAGATAACCCGGCCGGATGATCTTGAACTGCTCCAAGGGCTGGAAGTGATCTTTTACGTGCCGGCCCAACCGGAAGTGGCAGGGGTGCAGGCCGTATTGGAGGCGATTTCCGGCGTCAACTTTTTTCTGCTGGATTTTAGCCCAATCGCCGGCGCGGAAACCCTGCTGCTGGAAAACGCCGCCGCCTGGCGGGATATGTTTGCCGCATTCCCCACCCTGCTCCAACTGGACGTACCGGCAACCGCCCTGCCGCCCCTGCTCGAAGCCTTACAACCAGCAGGACTGGCGCTGCGCGGCGGCGAGGAGGAAGCGGTTGGCGTCAAATCGTTCGAAGAGATCGATGCCGTTTTTGAAACGCTGGGAATTGTTTGAATATGAAAAAAAGCCAAACCGAAATCAGGGATTATGAACTCGATGCTTCCTTCTATGCTGTTCACAAGGAAGGCGGACGCGACAGCGATTTCGGTTTGGACAATTCCCCTGAACTGATCGACGGCGGTTTTGGCCTGTATTCGACGGCCAATTTTAAAAAAACCAGGCTCGGCCCTATCAAGGTGCAATATTACCGCGTCGCGCTGATCCGTTCGGGTCGGGTAAGTATGGACATCGGCATAGAGGCTTATCATCCGGAACGGAACAGCATCGTATTCGGCTTTCCTGGTCAGGTTTTTTCCATTTACGACCAAAGCGACGATTTCTACGCCTATTACATGTTGTTTAAGGAAGAATTTTTGCCCGAATCTTTTTTATTGCAGGACAGCAGGGAACAATATCCCTTTTTTAGTTACACGGGCATTCAAAGTTTTGCGATAAGCGAGGAAGAGGCAACGGAAGCGGAAGCACTGATTTTAAAAATTAACGCTGAAATAAAGCACAGGAAACCCGGCACCGGCCAAGCCATTGGTTTGTACATACAACTCATCCTGTTGCTTGCCAAGCGCAGTTACGAACGCCAGCGACTACCCCTCCAGGAAACAGCGCTGAGCGGCAAAGCCCTGTTCCGGCGTTTTGTCAAACTGGTGAGCCGGCATTTCCTTACCCTGCGCAAGGTTTCGGACTACGCCGGTCTGCTGCATATCAGCACCGACCATCTCAACCGTACCATAAAATCGCAATCGGCTAAAACGGCGGGCGAACTGATCGATGAAATGATACTGACAGAAGCCAAAGCCTATTTGCTGCACACGGAACTGTCGAATGCGGAAATCGCCTACCGGCTGGAGTTCTCCGACCCTTCCCATTTCAACAAATTTTTTAAAAAACAAATGAATTGTACCCCTGTGGAGTATCGAGGCAGGTCTTAATCGAGCCATACGAAGTCGGATTTATACCATACTTCCCACTTTTGCTAACCTGAATTTTGTTGCTGAAAGATGTTAGCCGGAACTAGCGCCAATGCTGCGCCCGGAAACGCAAAATTCTTCATCAAAATTTTACGGAAATGAAACGGATATTCCACTGCCTCACCCTGTTACTTACCCTGTCTGTCTTCACCTTAACACCGGCCTGTAAAGAAGCCGCTACTGGCCCGGACGAGCAAAATGAAATAATGGAAGCCAAAAACGAAGCAGCCGTACGCGCCATTTTGGCTGCCATGGATGCCGGCGAGACGGCCAAATTCGATGAATACTGCGCCGTCGATTTTCAGATTCACAACCCATTTCTGCCCCAACCTGGGTCGCTCGAAGTATTTAAAGGCCTGATGCAGGGTCAAAAAACGGGTTTCCCGGATGTCAAACACGAAGTCGTGCAAATGTTTGCCAAGGGCAACATGGTTTGTGTGCGCGGCATTTACAGCGGCGCCAATACCGGCCCGATGCAAGGCAACCCGCCTACCGGCAACCGGGTGGTACTTCCTTTTATTTTTACCGACGAATTCAACGCCGGGGGGAAACTTAAAGTCCGGCACGTGCAATTCGATACCGGCGCTTTTAACGCGCAACTGATGGCTAAAAAATAGTTGCTTTATTGCCCGCCGGCCGGCTGTTCCGTTGCCGGCGGCGCGACGGGCGTTTCCTGCTTTTTGCGCTGAGTCAGTACCAGCACTATAAAAACCAGCACGATGAGCGCCAGGATAACGATGTTCCGGACAGGGAAGGACTCGCGGGTACGGCGTTGAAACATAAAATAGACCGTTAATGAAAAAGGGATCGGACAAAATCGCGCGACCCTTTTTTGTGGAGGATACCGGATTCGAA
>CALEYM010000018.1 GCA_937926185.1 uncultured Bacteroidota bacterium
CCTCTAAACCCTCTAAACCCTCTAAACCCTCTAAACCCTCTAAACCTCATAAACCCCCTTCAATTAAGCTATGAATCATAAACAGCTCCTGATACTGCTTTTGATCGTTTGCCATGCCGGTCAGTTGTTCGCGCAACTGTCATCCGCCGCGCTGGAGGCGGCGGTGCGGGAAAAAAAGTGCGCTGACATAGCCGCCGATCTGGAAAAAACGCCCCTCCTCAGCGAGGGCATGAAATTCAACGCCGCGGTCTGTTTGTACCGCAACGGCGATGTTGAACGGGCGCTGACCCTTTTCCGGGAAGTACGGCAACTGGAAGCGGAGAAACAACACCTGGCTGCCTTTTGGGTGGCCAAATGTTATACCGCTCTCCGGCAGGATAGCCTGGCGCTGGCCTGCCTGCAAGCTATTCCTCCGGGCGTGCTTAACTTCAGGATGTTGTCGCAGCCTGAATTTGAAAGCCTGGCCCGAAACAACGGGGCGTTTATCCGGCTGAAACGTTCGCTGGAACCCGGGTTCAACATCTGGACGGCTATGCTCGCGGTCATTGCAGTATCAGGACTGTTTATCGGATTGCTTTTAATATTTGGAAAATCGCGGTTTTCCGCGGGCGAAAAACGGCTGTCGGTCGTGGTATTTTCCTTTGCGCTCATCCTGATCGCCTATATCCTGATCTGGACGGGCTACAACGCGTTTTTCCCCTATTTGCAAAACTGGTGGCCGTTTCTAACCTTTCTGGTCGGCCCTTCGCTGTATTTTTATTTAAAAGATACTTTTAAGGAGGATTACACGGCACGGGAAGCCGCTTTGCATTATATCGTCCCGGCCGTTTCGGGTTTGCTGACGCTGCCCGCGTTTTTGTCAGACTCTGGGGTGCAGCCAGGCCTTGTTTCCGATCTGAACATCATCGGTTCATCGCCCACTTTACTTACCGGGCACCTGCTTTTTTACACGGTACGCATTTGGGCAATGACCAAAAACGAGTGGCAGGTGGATGCCAATATCATGATCTGGACGAGAGTCGTAGCCTGGGGAATGGGCTTTTACACCTTTGCTTTTATTTCCTATTTCGTACTGGTACGCTGTTCATTTTTCAATCCGGAATGGGATTACGCCATCAGTTTTGTCATGGCGCTGGGTATTTTGACCATAGCCTACATGGGGCTGGTGCAAAAAAGGGTGTTCAGCAGCGAACCCATCGGCCATTTTTTGCCGGTTAAAAAATACAAATCTTCCACGCTGACTGAAAACGCGGGCGAATCCATCAAACGGAAAATGGAACAGCTGCTGCGGGAGGAACAGGTGTTTAAGGAAAACGAACTGCGGCTCGACGACCTGGCCGCCTATCTCAACACCGGACGCCACCAGTTGTCGCAGGTCATCAACGAGCATTACGGGGTCAATTTTTTTGAACTGATCAACCGCTACCGGATAGAGCACGTGAAACGTTTGCTGGCCGACCCCAGCTACAGCCAGTATACGATCATTCAGATCGCTTACGAGTCGGGTTTTAACAATAAAGTCTCTTTCAACCGGTATTTTAAACGGGAAACCGGCGTTACGCCTTCCGCTTACCGGATGATGTTGCAGGAAAAAGGTTGGCTGAACTAAAAAAATATCTTGGCTATCTTTGTACGTCGGTTTCAGTACCGGCGTTTTAAACCCGCAACATCCCGACTATCAGTTATGTCCGAACCGCAACATCTGATCAACATAAAAGCCGCCCACCAGCAGCAACGGCTGCCGTTGTACCGGAAAATACTGCGCTGGATCTGGCGCCTGGCCACGCTGGTCGTCGTATCGGTGCTGACCATTTTTATCGTCATCAATTTCACGGCCATTCCTTCCTTCCGCGAACTGGAAAACCCCAACTCCGCGCTGGCCAGCGAGGTGCTGGCGGGCAACGGCGAAGTGTTGGGGCGCTATTTTATCGAAAACCGGGTGCCGGTATCCTACGAAGACCTCAGCCCGCACCTGGTGAACGCCTTGATCGCCACGGAAGACGAACGTTTTCGCGAGCACAGCGGCGTGGATGCGCGGGCCGTGGCGCGGGTGGTGGTGCGCACCATCCTGCTGCGCGACCAAAGCGCCGGCGGCGGCTCCACCATCACCCAGCAGCTGGCCAAAAACCTGTACTCCGATCGCAATTTTGCCGACATGTCGAAGATGGAAAAACTCTTCGCCCTCATGTACCGCAAACTGCGGGAATGGATCACCGCCATTAAAATAGAAAAAAGCTACACTAAAGAGGAAATCCTCGCGATGTACCTCAACCAGGTGGACTTCGTGAACAACGCTTACGGCATTCGCGCGGCGGCAGAGGTGTATTTTGGCAAAACCCAGGATAAGCTGAACATCGAAGAAGCCGCCACGCTCATCGGCATGCTGCAAAACCCCTCGCGCTACAACCCCAACACCTACCCGGAGCGCTGCATCCGTCGCCGCATGGTGGTGTTGTACCAGATGTGGCGCAACGGCATACTCACCGAAACGCAGTACGACAGCCTCAAGGTATTGCCGCTCGACATGAGCCGGTTTAAAAAAGTCACTTTCACCGACGACACCGCGCCGTACCTCTGCGCCGAACTGAAAAAAGACGTGCAAGCCATTCTCGACAAACCCGAACACCGGAAATCGGACGGCTCGAAATACAATATTTACAAAGACGGCCTGCGCATCTACACCACCATTGATCCGGCGTTCCAGAAACACGCCGAGGCCGCCATGCGCGAACACATGCGCAAAACCCAGAAACGTTTTTTCGAGGTGTGGCGAAACCGCGACCCCTGGAGCTACCGCACCCGCGAAACCGGCGATGCGGAAATCAGCCAGCGCCGGGAAGAATTCTGGAAACTCATCCGCGGCGGCGACCGCTACCAGCAGATGCGGCCCAAATACCTCGGCGCACTGAGCGAGCGCATTCAGGAAAAATACAATTTTGAACTCCAGGACTCCGACATCCTGCGCATGCTGGCCGATGAAAAAGACGGCAAAACCATCACCTCGATGGTGGCCAAAAACTGGATCAGCGCGCAGGATGCCGCCAATTACCGGAGAATAATGGGTAGCGGCGACTGGCCGGAGATCAAAAAACAATGGAATACCCTGCAGAATGCCATTCTGGGCAAACTCCGTACGCCGGTAAAAATGAAAGTGTTCAGCTGGGAAGCCCCTAAGTTTGAAAAGGACACCCTCATGTCGCCCTACGACAGCCTGCGCTACCACCGCATGTTCCTGCAAACGGGCCTGCTGGCCGTGGACCCCGTCAGCAGCGAGGTGAAAGCCTGGGTGGGCGGCATCAATTTCAAATATTTCCAGTTCGATCACGTGCGCACCATGCGGCAGGTGGGTTCCACGTTCAAACCGTTTGTGTATTCCACGGCCATCGCCCAGCAAAGCATCAGCCCCTGCTACCAGGTGTACGACATCGCCGTGACCATCCCGAAACACTACCAGAATTTTACCCTGATCTCCGACTGGACGCCCAAAAACTCCACCGGCACCTACTCCGGCAGCCTGCTTTCCCTGAAAGAGGCGCTGAAAGGTTCCGTCAACTCTGTCAGCGCCTTTCTGATGAAACAAATGGGCAGCCCCGAACCCGTGCGCGGCCTGCTCAACAACATGGGCGTCGACTCCAGCGCCCGCCGCCCCGACGGCGAGTACCGCATCCCTAAACAACCCTCCATCTGCCTCGGCGCGGCCGACCTCACCGTGTGGGAAATGACCGCCGCTTACGCCACTTTTGCCAACAAAGGTCTGTACGCCAAACCTTACGTCATCAAAAAAATAGAAGATAAAAACGGCCGGGTTATCTACCGCGCCCTGCCCGAAGAACACCAGGCGCTGCCGCCCAACGTGAACTATGTGATGCTCGACATGCTCAAATACAACCTGCGCGGCGCCCCGGGCATCAACAAACTCAAAAGCGAAGTGGGCGGCAAAACCGGCACCACCAACGACTACACCGATGGCTGGTTCATGGGCGTCACGCCCCGGCTCGTCGTAGGCACCTGGGTAGGCGGCGAAGACCGCTGGATCCGCTTCCTCAGCCTCGCCGAAGGCCAGGGCGCCCGTATGGCCCGCCCGATCTTCGCCGACTTCCTTCAACGCCTGGAAACCGACAAAACCGCCGGCTACGACTTCAACGCCCGCTTCGAACGGCCCGGCGGCGACCTCGGCATCGAGATCGACTGCTCCAAGTACCAGTCCGCCTACGGCCCCGCCGGCGACGGCGACGAAGAATTCGCACCCGACCTCTACAACGACGAAATTCCCGACGAAGAATCCGTACCCGGCGGTACCGTGCCCAAAGGCGGGCAGACAAAACAGCCCGCGAAAAAGCCGGATTCGAGCTTTGGGGACGAGTTTGACGGGGGGTGAATTTTGTTGATTTGTTGATTGGAGCGGCCATGATTAACCAATCAACAAATCACCTTTGCCCAAAAATCCTTAAGTTTGCCATCCATGACAGCAAAAGAAACATACATCCGCCATCGCCGCCCGTTATTCTGGTCGGTAAACGAAGATAGATTATCCGATGTCAGCGATGAGCTATTGGTGGACACCATTCTCAATTATGGGGCGCTCTGGATGAGGTCCGGGAATTGATCAAGCTTTTAGATTTAAGGCAGGTTGCCGCCATTTTTTATAAAACGACTGTCAATCGCAACCGGCACAACTATTTTCCGGAAGCCACCGACGATCAGGCCCCGATGACCCACTGTTCCAGCGCGCCGGCAATTTTCCGGTCGTTGGCCAGGCGCGGCACCTTGTTTTGTCCGCCCAGTTTGCCTTCGCTTTTCATGTACTCCCGGAACGCGTCGCGGCGCAGTGGCCGGATCACCAGCGGACGCAGGATATTGCCGGTGATCAGGTCGTCGTAGTAGATGTTTTGCGCGCGGAGGCGGGCATCCACGTCGAGCGCAAAGGCTTGAAGATCGGGAGGCTGGTTGTCAAATTCAACGAACCATTCGTGGTATGGCATGCCGCCTTCGGGCGGGCTTACCCGCGGGGCTACCGTGAATTCGACGATCCGGATACCGGCCGCGTTGGCTACCGGCAACAGGGCTTCTTCCACTTCTTTCCCGATCACGTGTTCGCCGAAAGCCGAAATAAAGTGTTTGATACGTCCGCTCACGATCAGCCGGTAGGGGTTTTTGCTGACAAACTGCACCGTGTCGCCGATGTTGTAGCCCCAAAGCCCGGCATTGGTGTTCAGGATGAGGGCATAGTTCACGCCGGGTTCCACGTCGCGCAGCCAAAGGCGGGTGGGATTTTCCCTGAAAATTTCATCGGCGGGAATAAACTCGAAAAACATGCCCGCGTCGGCATTCAGCAATAAGCCTCCTTCGGATGGAAAAGTATCCTGAAAGGCGATAAAACCCTCGGAGGCGGGGTAGGTTTCGACGGTATCGATCCTGCCGCCGGCGAGTTCCTCCAGTTTGGCCCGGTACGGCTCGAAATTGACGCCGCCGTACACGAATACGGAATAGTTGGGGAATATTTCGCGTACGCTGCGTTTGCCCGTGCGGGACAGCAGACGTTCGTAGTACATCTGCACCCAGGGTGGAATGCCGGAGATCAGGCGCATGTCGGCCCGGACGGTCTCGTCCACGATCCGTTCCAGTTTTTCTTCCCAGTCTTCGATGCAGTTGGTGCGCCAGCCGGGCAATTGGTTGGT
>CALEYM010000019.1 GCA_937926185.1 uncultured Bacteroidota bacterium
CATTTTTAAGCCACCAATACCAAACCACCCCAACCACCATCCCCGCCAACACCAACCAACAAAAAACAACAGGTCTCATATCTCTGCATTTTTAAGGGTTAACGGATATCGTTTCCAATAATCGCCCAGCGTCAGCACAAAGAACAGGCTGCGTTCATTGCGCCAGGTCACGGACAATGCGGAGAGCAACGCCTGTTCTGGAGACACAGCCGGATACTGTTGCCGGATTTTCCCAATATATTCCAGTGTTTTGTCATAGCCGGATGCGCTCAGCCAGCCCGGGCGGTGGTCGGTTTGTAGCCGCATAATGGTGTCGCGTTCGGTGGCCAGGCGGCGGAGTTCGATTTGGAGTTCCATCTTTTGCAGTTTTAGTGCGCGGATAACGGCTTCCTGATGCGCTGCATCGGAGGAGGTAGCCACATTTTCAGCCGGATGTCCCGCATTTGGCGCCTGCGCTGCCCGAAGTGCCTGATTCTCCGCTTCCAGTTGATATAGCCGCATTTTCAGGTCGTTAACGTCAACGTGGACGTTATCGCGCCGCATGAGCAGCGTTTCGATGTAAGCGGAGAGGGTTTGACCTTCCTGCCGGGCCTCGGTTTCCAACTGCTCGCGGAGTTCGGTACTTATGCGGCAACCGACGGTGATTTTGGGGGTGTATTCGGGGTACATGTCCGGATTTGCGGTGGGTTTACGTGAACGTTTGCGTTTACACAAAGTTATTCCTGCATTTGCCGCCCGGTACAAACTTTCCGCATTACGACGAGGTCAACTGTATTGTTCCCGCATTTGCCGGGCTATTTCCGGTGGGAAAACGTGCAAGGTTTTGAAAGCCGCCGCATGGATACCGAAAAAGTCCGGAAATCGCCGGATACTTTCGCGGAGGGAACGGTAGGAGCCGTCGGCGGCTTCGATAATCTGGCGTTTACTTTGAACAGGCGTGCCATTGCCCGGAAATCCGAGCCGGACCAGGATGGCCAGGGCTAAATGCGGCGGTAGTTTGCGGCGCCGGGCGTATTCCGCCGAAGAGATCAAATCCGGACAGAACAGGGCGATCCATTTGGCAAAGGTTTTTGGGTCGATGCCGTAGAGAAGGTGGAGCGTCCGTTTTTCAAGGGGTTTGTGCCAGACAAAACGGACGTGCCTGGATAGGAGAAGCAATGCGATGAGTAGTACCGCAATTTGAGGAAATGTAAACGTTGACGAGTTTCGGTTTTTCATAAATCTATAGGTAGCCTGTTTTGCGTTCCTACATCCTACAAACAGGCTGTTTTTGAGGTTAGTACTCTGTTTTTCAAGGATTTACCGTGTAGGTTTCTCTCTCGAATGGATTGTTTTGTAGGAAAAATTCCTACATCCGGATATTATTTCACGCAGATGATACGCAGAAACAGAGCGCAGATGTCACGCAGAACGTTTCTGTGTAACGTCTGCGCAACACATCTGTGTAACATCTGTGCGAAATAAAAATGAATGGTCATATTCGAAAAGAACCTTCCCCAAATGGGAGGTTCTGCAATATCTTCCTACAAATGAATAAACGAATCCTACAAAACCCTACAAATAGATGATTCATAAAACACTGATTTACAGAACAAAAAAGAGATATTCTCAAGATTTGTAGGACCGTAGGAATTGAAATATTAATTGTCGAATTGGAGTGTTTTTAAAAAATGGACAGGATCGACAGGATTTGCAGGATTTAAACCCGTGGGTCGATTACTCTAAATCCTGCAAACCCTGTCGATCCTGTCTATAAAAACTCATCCCCTCGCATCTCTCCTTTCAAATCAATATTCAATCCCTTAAAGCGAAACACCAGTCCACTCGTCACCGTGTCCGCAAAGCGCCAGGAATCCACGGCGCCGAGGTAGGCCAGGGAACTTTTCAGGTAGTGCTCTAGGGTAATTTTAGCCAAACCCTCCCGGCCATACGTCCGGCGGGAGGCCTCCAAATAAGCCGGCAGCACTTTTTTAATCCGGATACACAGCAAGCGCTCGGCGGGCTGAAAAGCTATCTCCTGTTTGTCGCCGTTGGGAACCCGTACCGTGACACTTTGCCGTTCTTCCACACAGAAATCCCGGCCGCTTTGCAAGACATTCTGTTCCACCAAATGCTCGAATATTTCCCAGAATTGCGCCGTATCGTCGGTGCCGGAGAGCATTTGCTGGTGGGTTTTAATAGCAGTCAGAACGGCCTCTTCGGCGTGTTTGAGGAACGACATGGGGAGCCCGATGTCCATGGCGATAAGGTGCGCAATAGTCAACAATATCACATAGTTGTTGACCAGGCGCTCTTCTGTTTCATCCTCCTGTTTATCCAGATGCAAATGCGCTTTTACCGCGTGCTGGATGGCCGGAAATTCGCTGGCGAAATACTTCTCCACTTTCGGATGCAAGCCGGCTATTTGCGACGTAAGATAAGATAGCCCGCCCTGTTGTTCCATGGCCTTTAACTCGCGAAAACGCTGGCCTTCTTCTTGCGTAAACCGCGTTTTGGCCGTCCGCTGCAGGATCGTGCGCATCAGCAGGGCCACATCAGCGGTGGGCAAATCCTGGCCGGTGATATAGGCGCCGGAAAAGGTGGCCGTTTCGTTAGTGGCGTTGTCGTTGGTGTACTGGCCGCGCACATAGCCTGCGCCGTCGTACAGGCCTTTCAGCACTTCCACCCGGCTGCTCAGGATGGTGTTTTTGTATTCGTCGAACCAGATGATACTGTTGGCAAATTTTGAGGCTTTGCGCCCCAAACCCACATTAGTGCCCGAACTCAGCATAAACTGTTTTTGCGGCTTGCCATACAGGTGGCTCACCGACCAGGCCATCTGCGATTTACCGGTGCCGCGTGGCCCAAACGCAAAAAGCAAGGGGAAATACCGGAACTCTTTGAACACCACGTCGCGGAAAATGGAGGCCAGGTAATACAGGCATAGCATAGTCCCGTTCTGGTTTTCCCGGTACACCTCCATGATCTTTTCACACCATTGATTAATGGTAACCTCGCCCTTTTCATACCGGAAATTGCGCTCCTCTTCGCAGCCAGCGCTCCCATTCAGGCCCGAATGTGCCGGCAGGTAAAACCACTGCCCGTCCACCTGCACCATACCGTCTTCATTGGCCGGTAAAAACTGCTCTCCTTTGGCGATCCCGTTCGACCATGCCCAAAAGCCGTACTTTTCCTGCCAACCCAACAGGTCGATTTCCTGGCAAACCGGTAGGCCTGCAAATACCCTTTCCTTGATGGCCGACAAGTCGGCTTTGCGGCCGTGAAACACGTAGTTGCCGCATTGTTCCACCACCTGTTGAAACGAATCCACCGAAATCAAACTGTTTCCGGTAAAGCGGGCGATACAGGTTTCGCCAAATTCATTCTCCAGCCGGAACAAGCGTTGGGCGCCATGTTTGGTATTGATCTGGTACAACGGGTGGAGGACGAAGTTGGATAATTTGGCAGGCCTGGCCTTTTTATCCTTCCGGAAATAGCAGCAGCCCGCTTCAAAATACCCCAAACTGTCGAAATTATCCGGATCGTCCGCCGGCATTTCCGGTTCTTGCCGTTCATCAGCCCCGCCGGTTATTTCCTCCCGGTTAGGACTTTTAGCAGAAGCGTCGGTCAATTGTCCTATCCGTACATCCAACAACTTTGAAACTGTTTTTGCCCATTGGTTTTTCATTGCATCAAACGGGGTTTCGGCCAAAAGTTGGTGCAGTTCCGCCACCAGTTTTTGTTTGGCCAGGCCGTCGTCGCCGGTCTGTTTGAACCGGTAGCGCGCCAGCCAGATCAGGGCATCGGCGCAGTGTTCCGTCCAGTGTTGCTGGAATTGTTCCGCACTGTTTTTACGCAAATATGAATCAGGGTCCTCGGCTTCCGGCAAAGGACACACCCGTACAAACAATCCCTCTTTTTCCAAAATCGGATACGCCTTGCACATGGCCTCCGCGCCCGCATTATCGCCGTCGAGCAGAAGCGTGACGCGCTCGGTGTGTTTGCGCAACAGTTTGGCTTGTGCCGGTGTAAGCGCAGTGCCGCAAACGGCCACCGCATTTTTGAAACCATGTTCCCACAGGGTCAGTACGTCGAAATAACCTTCGACCAGGATGACCTCCTTTTTTTGTCGGATTTCAGCGCTGTTTTCGTGCAAACCGAACAGCAATTCGCCTTTTTTAAAAATGGCGCTGTCCGGGCTATTGAGGTATTTCGGCCGGCGCTCCTGCTCGTCGGACAGCCGACGGCCGGCAAATCCGGCGATTTTCCCATGGTGTGTGCGGATAGGAAAAATGATACGCTGCCGGAAGAAATCGTGCAAATCGCCGTTTTCCCCTGCTTTCAGCAAACCGAGTTCGAGCAGGATGTCTTTATCCAGGTGTTCGGCCTTGAATTTTTGCGCCAGGCAGTCGGCGCTCGTCGTCGGAATCACCTGAAAATGGCGGACAGTCTCCGGCTGAAACAAACGCTGACCCAGTAGAACTTCCTGGCCTTCCAAAGGCTCAACCTGCAACCCCTGCCAGAGTTCAAAAACTTGGGCGTTGTTCAGGTATAGCCGCTCATTTTGCTGGTAGGGTAGGAGGTCTTCTTCGCGGATGGTCGTTTGTTCCAGCGGCAAGTTGAACTCCCGGGCAAGGGCCTCCACCGTTTCCGGAAATGTTTTGCCGGTGATTTCCTGTTCAAAGGTGAAGACATCGCCGGTTTTGCCGCAACCAAAACACTTGAATAGCCCCAGCGAGGGCGTGACGGTGAAGGAGGGCGTATTTTCGGTGTGAAAGGGGCAGTGGCCAATGTAACGGGTTCCCTGGGGCTTGAGGTTAACGTGCCGGGCGATGACGTTAAGGATGTCAAGTTCGGATTTTAGGTTTTCGACGTTTAAAATCATGGGTTTGGGTTTGCTTTTTGTGGGTG
>CALEYM010000020.1 GCA_937926185.1 uncultured Bacteroidota bacterium
CTCTAAACCCTCTAAACCCTCTAAACCCTCTAAACCCTCATAAACCCTCATAAACTGGCAAAAATGTCCCACTATCTCGACGAACTCAATCCCGTACAGCGCGCGGCCGTCACCACCACCGAGGGCCCGGTCATGGTGATCGCGGGTCCGGGTTCGGGCAAAACCCGGGTGCTTACGTACCGCATCGCGCACCTGCTGGAAAAAGGCGTGCCGCCCTGGCAGATCCTGGCGCTGACCTTTACCAACAAGGCGGCAAAAGAGATGAAAGAGCGCATCGAGCGGGTGGTGGGCCCCAGGGCGCAGCAGGTGTGGGCGGGCACTTTTCACTCCATTTTTTCCCGAATCCTGCGCATGGAGGCCGACAAAATCGGCTTCCCTTCCAGTTTTTCCATTTACGATACCGACGATACCCAGAGCCTGCTGCGGGCCATCATCAAGGAAATGAACCTCGATCCGCAGACCTACAGCGCCGGCGCCATCCGCTCGCGCATTTCATTAGCCAAAAGCAACCTGATCACGCCCAAAGCCTACCGCGACAACGCCGACATGATGACGCAGGACCGGCAGGCCAAACGCCCTTATATCGCCGATATTTACGAAAAATACGTGGCCCGCTGCCAGCGCTCCGGCGCCATGGATTTCGACGACCTGTTGCTACAACTCTACCGCCTTTTGCGCGACCATGCCGACGTGCTGGCCAAATACCAGCAAAAATTCCGTTATATCCACGTCGACGAGTTTCAGGACACCAACTTCCTGCAATACGCCATCCTGCGCCGCCTGGTGAAATACGAAGGCAGTCCCGAAAACGTGTTTATCGTGGGCGACGACGCCCAAAGCATCTATGCTTTCCGCGGGGCGACCATCGACAATATCCTCGATTTTGAAAAAGACTACCCCAATCTCCAGGTCTTCAAACTGGAACAGAACTACCGCAGCACCCACCACATCGTATCGGCGGCCAACGAAGTAATCACCTACAACCGCCGCCAGCTGAACAAAACCATCTGGACCGACCGGGAGGATCGCCACAAGATCAAACTGGTCAAGTGCCTCACCGATGACGAAGAAGGCCGCCGCGTAGCCGACCTGATCCTGGAGCAAAAACACCGCCACCACCTGCCCAACTCGGAAATTGCCGTGCTGTACCGCACCAACGCCCAGAGCCGCAAATTCGAGGAACACCTGCGCCGCCTCAACTTCCCTTACCGCGTGTTCGGCGGCCTGTCGTTCTACCAGCGCAAAGAAGTGAAAGACCTGGTCGCCTACCTGCGCCTTGCCGTGAATCCCGCCGACGAAGAGGCCCTGCGCCGGGTCATCAACTACCCTACCCGCGGCATCAGCGACGTCACGGTGGACAAACTCAGCCAGTACGCCGGCACGCACAACATGACCGCATGGGACGCCATGCTGTTTGTAGACGTGACCGACCGGGTGCGCAAAGCCCTTGCTTCCTTCCGCGGCATGGTGGAAAACTGGCAAAAACGCGCGGCCACCGACAGCGCCTACAAACTCGCCGCCGACATCCTGCGCCAGTCAGGCCTGCTCGATGCCCTGAAAAGCGACACCAGCCCCGAAGGCATCGGCCGCATGGAAAACGTGAACGCCGTGCTCGATGCCATCAGCGAATTCGCCGACGCCCAGCCCCTGGCCGCCGTCGACGACCTCACGGGCATGGATGCCTCCCTCGCCGCCTACCTGCAAACCATCACCCTGCTCACCGACGCCGACGAAGCCGCGGGCGAACGCGACTATATCACCCTGATGAGCGCCCACGCCGCCAAAGGGCTCGAATTTAAAAGCGTGTTCGTCACCGGACTGGAGGAAAACCTGTTTCCCTCTTTCATGGCCCTCGAAGACCCCAACGGGCTGGACGAGGAGCGGCGCCTGTTCTACGTGGCCATTACCCGCGCCAAAGAGTTTCTGACGATCACTTACGCCCAGAACCGCTATCGCTACGGTCAGATCCGCACCAGCGAGCCCTCCCGTTTTCTGGAAGAGATCGACGCGCAACATTTCGACCTGCTCGGCGGCTTCGGATCGGGCCGGCAGTCGGCTACACCGCAGGCCGGCAACCCGCGCGCCAGCGTAAGCGGCAATTTTGCCAACCCGCGCATGCGGCCGCAAGCGGCGCCGGTAGCCGTACCCGCTAATTTCCATGCCTCGCCGCCCGAAGCCATCGTGGCCGGCGCAACGGTGCTGCACCTCAAATTTGGAGAAGGGAAAGTCATCAACGTGGAAGGACCCAAAGACGGGAAAGTGGCGACGATCCAGTTTAAAGGCGATGAATTGCCGGAACGTCGGATCGTGCTGAAGTTTGCGAAGCTGCAGGTGCTGTGAAGTAGTTAAAAAGACCTACCTTAGCCCGAAACATTACATTTCCGGCAATCCAAAACCCAGTGGACACGCTTCTCCTCACCTTCGCCAACCAGTCGTCCGACCTCTTACCCACCCTGCAGGAAGAAGACGACACGCTCAACCGGCTGCTTTCGCCCCGGGCCAAAGAGCGGCATTTCCTCCTGCAACGCGACTCGTTTGTGACTTTGGAAAAACTACCTTCCCATATCACCCTGTACCGCGACGACCTTACGCTGTTCCTGTTTAGCGGTCACGCCGGCCGCGACGAGCTGCTCCTGGGCGACGGCGCCGCACAGGCCGGCGGCCTGGCGCAAATGCTGGGCCAATGCCCCAAACTGAAACTCGTTTTCCTGAACGGCTGTTCCACCGAAGGGCAGGTTGCCCGCTTACTCGAAGCCGGCGTACCGGCCGTCATTGCCACCAGCGCCCCCGTCAACGACCGGAAAGCCACTTTTTTTTCCATCCGTTTTTTCGAGGCCCTGCAACAGCAATTTACCCTGCGCGAAGCGTTTAACATGGCCAAAGCCGCCGCGGAAACTGCCTTTGCAGGCTTGAAGGTAAACGAACACCGCGATATAGGATTTGAAACCGTTGAAACGAAAGAACCCGTCTGGGGCCTCTTTTTTACGCCAAAAAGCGAACATACCCTCGACTGGAAACTGCCCGTACAGACGGTGGCTGAGCACAGCGCAACTGCTAACTTTGCCCCCAACCAACATCTGATCGACACCCTGTTCAAAGCGCTGGCGGAAGACAACGAGGATATCCGCAAGTTGAACCAGCAGATTCAGCGCGGCGTACAGATATCCGTACCCCGCAAACGAATGGCCGTACTGAACGCCCTGCCCGCCCCGCTGGCAGAGCCGCTGCGCAAACTGATGGTGCCCGTGGAAAAAGAAAATGAGGGCTTCGATAAGATCAGCGAAGCACGGTTGCGACAAATTTCGCAGGCATACATCACGGCCATGGAAATGCTGACCTTTACCATGTTGGCCGAACTGTGGGATGCGCACTACAAACTGGGCCGGCTGACGGTAGAACCCTCGCAAACGGAGGGCCTGCGCGCCTTTCTCCGTCTGTCGCGCCCCGAACGGGAAACCTTCGATTTTTTCCCGCTGATCGGCGTCTTGCGCGCCATTTTCGCCCAAAACAGAATCAACTATTTTGTGCACGAACTGGAGGATATCTGGCGCCTGAGTTCCGAAGACCCCGCCTTTCAGGAGGCGCTGCATTTCCTCAACGGATTGCGCTTGCAGGTATACCGGCATCAACTCGACCAGACAGCCACCGGATTCCTATGCAAACGCGGCGAAGAATGCCTGGCGATTCTGTACGACCACCTCGGTTTTATGGCCCGCTACAAACTGGCCACCATTCAGGGCATCGACGTGGAAAAATACCGCCACCGCCGCGACCCGCGCTATAACCATGCGGCTGTGATGCTGCACGACCTGCTCGGCGGCTTCGACGTATCGGCCGTGAACCTCGACCGCTCACTCGACAACCATTCCGTACTGCTCATCAACGAAGATAGCTGGGAATACCTCAGCCTTTCCCCTTTTCTGATCGACGAAAACGCATTCCAGTCGCACGCCGAAATTTGTAAACTGTACCTGTTCTCGCATTACGTCAAATCGGCGGACATCTGTTGCTTCAAATATGTTAACAAACCCGACGACCCCCTCCTCGAAGTGTCGGCTGAAAATCATCCCGTCGTCAGAGAACAGTTCGAAGCCTTTGCCGAAATCCTGCTCCACCAACCCATGAATACGCTGTGAAGAGCCCGTTCAAATTCCTGGATGCCTACACCCTCGACGACAGGCAGGCCTTCTTCGGACGGGAAGAAGAAGTGGCGGCTTTATACGATCTGGTCGCAAAAAATCGGCTCATCCTGGTGTACGGCCAGTCGGGCACGGGCAAAACAAGCCTCATTCAATGCGGCCTTGCCGCCCGTTTCGACGTAACCGACTGGTATCCGCTGTTCATCCGCCGGCAAACGAATATCAACCAATCCCTGGCCCAACGCCTGCGACAGGCCTCCGGGCTGGACGACTACGGGTCGGCCCCCCTTGCGTTGGAAGAAATTTATGTAGCCGGCCTGCGCCCCGTGTATTTTATTTTCGACCAACTGGAAGAACTGTTTATCCTCGGCAAGCCGGAAGAACGCGCTATATTCATTCAAACCATACGTGAAATTCTGGACAGCGGCCTGCCTTGCCGCATCCTGTTTGTCATTCGGGAGGAATACCTGGCATATTTATATGGTTTTGAAAAAGCCATTCCCACCCTTTTCGACAGTCGCCTGCGCATGGAACCCATGAGCGCGACCAAAGTGAAATCGGTGCTCGAAGGCTCTTTCCGGCAGTTCAACATCCGGGTGCAGGCGCCCGAGGCAGACAATCTGCAACGCATTATCGACAACGTCAGCGGCGGCCGCGCGGGCATTCCGCTGCCTTATCTGCAGGTATACCTGGATTCGTTGTACCGCGAAGATTTTACCCGCACTTATCCCGGGCGCGACAACCCGCCCGGCGATTGGCTGCCCATCGAATTTTCCCGGCAGGAGATCGACGGGATGGGCCGGATCGAAAACGCCCTGGAAAAATTTTTACAGGAGCAACAAACGGAAATCCAACGCCGGCTGCAACGGCAATTCCCGCAAACGGGCGAAGATGCCGTGCAGAAAGTGCTCGACGCCTTCGTTTCGGAAGAAGGCACCAAACGCCCGGTGGGCTTCGAACAACGGGGCGATGACCTGCTGGTGGAAAAACGCTGGGCCGATCTCTTTCGCCCCTTGCCACCCGAAGCGCTGGGCGCCTGTTGCCGCATGCTGGAACAAGCCCGGCTGTTGCGCGCCGACGGCGAACACCTCGAACTGGCGCACGACGCCCTGGCTATCCTGATCGACAAACAACGCTCCGACCAGCAGCGCCGCCTGAACGAAACGCTGCGCCGCCTGCAATACAGGCATCGCGAATTTGCCGATACCGGCGAATACCTCACCCGCCGGCAACTCAACACCCAGGAAGACCTGCTACCCCTGCTTGAAGACCGGCTCGACGAGGACATCAAAAAATTTGTGGCTGACAGCCGCAAACATGCCGAACAAACCGAACGCGCCGAACTGGAAGCAGAACGCCGCAAACGCAAACAAGCCCGCCGGGTGGCCGCCGCGGGCCTATCTCTGGCGGCTGTCGCCCTTGTCGGGTTCGCGCTCGCCTGGCTGCAATTCCTGGCCGCCAACCGCGCCAAAATTGATATAGCCCGCAATGCCCTGCAAGCCCAGCGAAACATCGCCACCGCGCTGAAAATGGATGGCAAATACGACCAGGCCCTGCGGCAACTGGAAGGTACACGGCAATTTATTTCCGTGCTAAAACCGGCGGAACAGGCGGAAATAAAACAATTGGAAACCAGATGGCTGAAAGTACGGCAATTCATGGCTGCCGGCGACAGCCTCGGCGCCGCGGGCGACCTGCGCGCCGCCCTGGATCAATACCGGGAAGCGCAAAAAACCGACCGCGACGACCGTATCGACAACCGCGTCGCGCAAACCAGCCGCGATATCGAATCCAAATTCCAGGAATACCGTCTCTTCGGCGAAGCCTTGTACAACGCCCGGAAGTACGAGGCGGCCATACTGAACTTTGAAAAAGCGCTGCTACTCAAACCCGGCGACCCGGAAGTCGTTCGTAAACTGGATTTATGCAGGCAACAGTAAGCGAATTACACATGAACGTTCCAAAATTCCAGGTCAATAATTGGGCTTAATTTTTTATTAACCCTTCAAAATTTTGCTGCATTATTAAAACTTACAAAGTATATTTGCCAACGAGATAGGCCCCTCTCATTAATCCGGTAATCCCCAATGGCCGGAGCCGCTTTCACCCGCCGCTTTCCTGCCGTTTTTTCAAGACACGTTAAACAGCTCAAGGCCGTATTGCACACAAAGTCAATGCCCGGCACTTTGTGCCTTTGCCTTTTTGCAAAATGGCGAACACATAAAAGTGCCCTGGGGCCTTGTGCGATATTTTAACAAATCTTTCATCGTAAAAAACCAAAGGTATATGCGCGCCCTTTTTACTCCCGCCATTATCGTCTTCTCGTTGAATCTTTCGATTCTTGCCGTTATCAATGCCCAAACGCCCCTCTGCGACGATTTCACATGGCTGCAGTGCGGCGACTCGCTTGTGAACGAAACCACCCAGGGTACCGGCATCGATTACAACATCGTAAACAGCTATCCTTGCCTCCAACAATTCGGCAGCGGATTACACGGGCCGGACAGGCTGTACAAAATCAATATTGCGCAGCCCGCGGGGCTTCGTTTCGTCCTGGATATCCTCAATGGCGCCGACCTGGACATGCTGCTCTTTTCCTCGTGCGGGCCGTTTCCCCAAAGTTGCCAATATTCTTATGAAGACAACCAGGCAACGGGCATATACAGGGAGGTACTGGACGTTTACCTGCCGAACCCCGGCACCTATTATCTCGTTGTGGACGGCAAAGACATTTCCGGCTTCGGCAACTATAACCTGTTCGTCGATTGCGATTGCGATTACATCGAGCCAACCAATAACCCGCCGTTGGGACAAGCTATTTTTTGCGACGATTTTGAAAATTACATCGCCAACCAACCCATCGACCCGCAATCCACCCGCTGGGAATTATGGGACAGCCTCGCCGCGGACGCCAAGGTTACGCCTTCCGGATTTTCGGGCAATGGAGCGCACATACAAACCGCGGGAGCTGATAATCCCCGGGTCTTGTACGATCTGAATTACCGGGATCTGCTGGACGGCCGTTACCGCCTTTCGTGGAAAATGAACGTGGCTGCCGGTAAAAAAGCCCGGTACAACTTCATGCACCGTTCGCCTCTCTCCACCCCGCCGATCAACTGGGCCTATCACGTTTTTTTTAATACCGCCGGAACCGCCGAACTGCGCGTGGCTAATCCCGCCAACGCGCCCATTGCTACTTTCAATTACCCGCAAGACGTATGGTTCAACGTGGTCAACATCGTGGACCTGGACAAGGACAGCGCCGAACTGTTTATCAATAATAATTTTATAGCCAAATGGAAGTTCAGCGCCGGCTGGACGGGCTCCCAGAATTTTAGCCTCAAACGCATCGGCGCCATCGAATTCGTGGCCGCGGACAGTACCGATTTCCGGATCGACAATATTTGCATGTGGGCAAAAACGGATGACTGTACGGGCGGCAGCGGACCGGTATGCGTGAAAAACGGCGTCACCTACCCAACCGCCGACGAAGCCCGGTGCGACCTGTACACCTCCGGCGAATGGAACCTGTGTAAAGTGACGACGGTGTGCGACTTCGGGGGAACGTTTATCAATCGAAGCGACCGGTTCGTTGGCACGCTCGATGTTTCCGACCTGGCGCCGACATCCTTATTGACTTATCAGGAAATTA
>CALEYM010000021.1 GCA_937926185.1 uncultured Bacteroidota bacterium
GTTGATGGCTATGGGCCTGTCCCGTACCGCGGGTCGGGGGGTCGGGGGTGGGGTTTCACGGGCGAAGAGCGGCGCCCAAGCCCTTAAGTTGATGGCTATGGGGCGGGGCGAGGACACAGAAGCGTTATATTGCCCAAAATTTTAAACGAAATGGTACTCCGGGGCCGCGGCCTGTCCAAAACGCACATTTCATTAACCTAAATTCATTAATCATGTTTGCCAAACACCGCTTTCTCCTCCCCTTCTTTTGCCTGCCCTGGCTTTTCCCGGCCCTCGCCGCGCCCGGCTGGAACCCGCTCGACATGGGCCTGAACGGCGCCGTGAACGTAGTGGTCATTCACGGCAGCGACGTGTACGTGGGCGGCAATTTTACCGACGCCGGCGGCGACCCCGACGCCGACTGCCTGGCGCGGTGGGATGGTTCTAACTGGCACGCGGTGGCGGCGGGCATATCTCCTCCATTCCAGGTATACAGTATTGCTATCAGCGGTTCTAATATTTACGTGGGCGGCACCTTTCCCGACATTAACGGTAATACAAATTTGAGAAGAATTGCCCGCTGGGACGGCAGTAGTTGGAATGCGCTCGGCACCGGTCTGAATAGCACCGTGTACAGCATTGCCATTAACGGCAGCGATGTGTACGTCGGTGGCGGTTTCAGTAATGCTGGAAATGTTGGCGCAGCCGATTTTTTGGCCCGTTGGAACGGCAGCACCTGGAGTGCCGTAGGAAGTGGGAACCTGAATGGCATTGTCCGCAGCCTGGTATTGAACGGCTCCAACCTGTACGTGGGAGGTCAATTTACCGATGCCGGCGGCAACGCGGATGCCGACCGGGTAGCCCGTTGGAACGGCAGCTCCTGGAACTCCTTGGGTACCTCCGCACTATCAAACGGTTTCGTCAATGCCATCGCAATTGCCGGCAACGACGTGTACGTGGGCGGCTCCTTCACCGATGCCGCCGGCAACCCCAGCGCCGACCGCATTGCCCGTTTTGACGGCGCCAACTGGCATGCCCTGGGTACTGGCATCGCCAACGCTGTCAGCACCGTTTTTACGTTGGCTTACGACGGCGCCCACCTATTCGTCGGCGGTACTATTTTCGATGCCGGCGGCAATACTGCCGCTGATCATATAGCCCGCTGGACTGGCAGCACATGGGAGGGACTCGGGATTAATTTAGGCGGCGCGGTTCGGAGCATCAGCATTACCCCCGACAACCTTTACGTGGGTGGCGATTTTAGCGCAGTCCCAGGAAACCCAAACTTGAATCACGTCGCCCGTTACGAATATGACGCCCTCCCCGTCGAGCTCAGTCTGTTTGAGGCCTCCGTAAAACCGGAAGGCGTATGGCTGCGCTGGCAAACGGAAAGCGAGATACAAAATGACTATTTCGAGGTGGAACACGGTACCGACGGGGTGCGCTTCGCCCCTATAGGCCGCCAAAAAGGCGCGGGTAATTCCGTGCAAACCCAACGTTATGCATTTCTACACCCCGAACCGCCGCCGGGCCTGCATTATTACCGGCTGCGGCAGGTCGATTTCGACGGCACGGAGCACCTTTCTCCCATCCGCGGCGTCCGGGTTGCGGGCAGGGCCCCTACCCTGTCGCCGAATCCAGCGGCCGACCATTTCCGGATACGGGGCCTGGGCGAGACGCCGGCCTGGCTGCGGCTGTTCGATACCCGGGGACGTTTGTTGTGGGAAGGCGAAACGCGCGACGACGAACCCGTAAACCTGGCAGGATTTTCAGCAGGGACGTATTGGGTGGAACTGCGGCAGGGCGGCGTCGGGCAGAGATTGCGGGTGATTAAAAGGTGAATTCGTGGCTTACTCGCGCAGCAATTCGGCAATCAATTTTTGATAATGCCTTATTTTTTCCATAACGCTAATTTAACGTGAGTTTTGGATAGGTCATGGCCTATCCAAAACTCACGTTTTTCTACCCTCTTTTTTTACATTCCTTTCAAAAAAGTTGCCCTCCCCGCGCCACCGTGTCAGAATATCGAATATCGAACAGCGAATGTCGAATAACGAAGTACCCGTAGCGTGTACAACAATACGGTGTACGCTACGGGTACTTCGACATTCGATGTTCGCTGTTCGATATTCGATATTCTATTTTTTACTTCTCCACCCGCACCATCTTCTTCGAAACCGTCCCGAACGGCGTGGTCAGTTCGTAATACAACACGCCGGCGGCGCCGTCGAGGCGGATGATCTCTTCGTGATAGCCCGCCGGGTACGACTTGTCGATGCGCAGCAGCTCGCGGCCGCTCACGTCGAATACGCGCAGCTGGGCGTCGCAGGCATCGGGCAGGAGGAAGCCGATAGTGGTGTGGTCGCTGAACGGGTTTGGGCGGCTTTGCAGCAGTAGCGCCCCCGAGGCCTCGGGGTCGGCGTGATCACCCACACCCGTCACCACCGGATCAAGAAACGCCAAATGCACTTCCGCCGGCCGCAGATCGGTCGTATACGCCACCTTTTCCATCCCTTTTTCGTCGAGTCCGAGCGCTTCGCTCAGTTTCACGCCGTTGTCGAGCGCCGTAAACCGCACGCGGAACACCGGGGCCCCGCTCTCCAGCGTCAGGCCCTGGGCCACCGACCACAACACGCGCAATTCGCCCGCCTCCACGCCGTAGGTACCGAAGTTGCCGGCTGCATCGATCGGCAGCGCCGTCGTGGCAGCCTCCACGTTTTCATAGCGCAGCCGCGCCGGATCGAAATCGAGGGCAAACTGCCAGGCCGCCAGATCGACGTGGTTGTTCGCTTTGAACAACACATCCGCCGTTTCACCGGCCTGCAACACGCGATCCTGCACCGTCCACACCAGCGGCTCGGGCTGTGGGCCCTTGCTGGCAGGGTCGGCAACACTGCCGACTTCGTACACGTCGCCTACTTTGACGCCGTAGAAATCCTGATCCGGTACCGTGCCGCTTGCGCCCGTTAACTCGCGTTTTTCGGGAAAAACCGGCAGAGATAAGGTCAGCCCCGAAAAAGTGGGCGGAGCATAACCCAACGATGCCGGCGTGTTCTTTTCCGTGGGAATAAAACGCCAGGACTTGGTGTTGTTCAGTATCGCCAGGGCCGAGGGATTGAGCAACAGCGCCTGCCGGATGATCGCCGCGTCGACGGTCGAAATGGTGTAGCTCTTGTTGCAGTCGGCCGCCACCAGGCGGTAAAAATCCGTGATCGGCGAAATATTAGTCAGGTGCTGCTGCAGCCTCGTGGCATCCGCCGCGTCGAGGCCATTGAGCAGGGAAGTGAAACTCGGCGGAATATAGATGTGCTTCGTCGGCGTCACCGTGAAACTGCTGCCCATGTTGGCGATCAGCGTATACGTGCCGCCGGTGAGCGCGGGGCCCGCCGGCGTGGGGCCGTCGGTGTCGCTGGCCTGACCGGTAAGCGTTGCCGTGGCCAGGGCTACACCGGTACCGGTGACGGGCATACCCGAGCCGTTGCCGTTGCCTTTCCAGAGCAGGTTGCCCATGATGGTGACGCAGGGATTCACCGTTACCGTGAACTGACAGACGTTCATGTTGCCGTTCACGTCGGTTACTTTCCACTCGATCACGCTGGTACCCGGGCCCAAGACCGCCCCCGTCAGGGAACTACCGCTGGAGGGCGTGACGCTGCCGCTGATAGTGGTGTACATCGTGCTGCTCACGCCGCAATTGTCGCTCACCGTTGGGTTGTACTCGCTACCCACTGTAAAGGAGCAGGCGCCGGGATTCGGGGTGACGGTGAAGGGCGAAGGGCCGGGGCAAGTGATGTTGGGAAGAACGTTATCTTCCACGGTGATCGTAACCGTTACCGTCGACGTACAACCGGCCGCATCGGTCACGGTGTATTGCTGCGTACCCACCGGCTGCGGAAAGGTGCCGGTACCGCTATAAGGCGCGGTGCCCCCCGTTGCCGTAATCGTGGCCGAACCGTTACTGGCCGCGCACGCGGCATTCGTATGGGTTTCGCCGGCCGACAATGCCAGTCCCGTGCCGGAACCAAGTACCGGAACCGACATCGGCCCGACACATTGCGCGTTCAACTGCGCCACGCCGGCCAGGAAGCACACCGAAACTATTACGATCTGGGATAAACGTCTTTTTATCATTTCAATTAAATTAAAGGCATGAGGCAATTACAATACCACTTCCAAAGAGGGCGCTCACAAGTAATTGTAAATTGAACATTGGTCATTGAACATTGAACATTTCCAAATTTAAAATTTTCAAATTTTAAATTTTTAAAATGTTCAATGTTCAATGCCCAATGTTCAATTTACAATTACTTGTGAGACAGCCTCTCTAACACAATATTTCAAACACGCTTAAAGCATGTAATTACTGCAAACTACGGCACCTGACACCCGTTGGCGTCGGTGACGGTGAAGTTGTACGTACAATTACCGGTCAGGCCCGTAAAGGTCGCCGGGATTGCCAACGGACCACCCGCAAACGGAGCGCATGTACTTGTCCAGGAAGCCGTCAGCGCGCCTGTGCCGCCCGAAGCTTCCACTTTGACTTCACCGGCATTCAACTGGCAAAGGTCGTTGGCATTGGTACAGGTAGCCGCCGTGATAGGCGTCGGCGGCGTGATCGTCACCGAGGTAGAAGCCGTACAACCGTTGGCGTCTCTTACCACGATGCTGTAATTGCCGGCCGTCAGTCCGGAAAATACGCCGGAAGCCTGGTAGCTCGAACCGCCGTTGTTGCTGTATTCAAGCGTACCCGTGCCGCCCGAAGCTACCACCGTGATCTCGCCGTCATTGCTCGTGCCCTGACCAACTGCGCAGCTCACCTGGGCGCCGTTGTGGTTGGAGGTAACGGTGGCGGAATTGATGGTGATGGCCGGGTTTACGGTGATCGTTTTATCGGCCGTGGTCGTACAGCCGCGATTGTCCGTGACCGTGACCGTATAGGTCGTTGTCGTTCCCGGCATTACCGTTTGTATTTTCAGGTTCCCGGCAAGACCATCCCAGGAATAATCATAACCGCCGAAACCGGGCGTGCCGCCGGTGGGATTCGCCTCCAAAGTCGCCGAACCGCCCGGACATACGATCATGTCGTTCGGGGTGCCGGAGCCGTCCGTCGCAGCTATGGTGGCCGACATCGCCGAGTTCATAGTGATCGTCTTGCTGGCAAATGCCTGGCAACCGTTGGCATCCGTGACTGTCACATTGTAAGTCGTCGTCGTCATAGTCGGCGTTACCAGGTTTGTTTCCGTGGCCGGCAGACCGTTGTCCCATGCATAGGTATAACCCGGCGTACCGCCATTCGGGTCGGCATCCAAAGTAGCCGAACCGCCAAAACACACGATCATGTCGTTGGCCCAACCGGACATGTCGTAGGCGGTGATGGCGGTTGTGAGGGTGGGGTTGACCGTGATCGTCTTGGCAGCAGTAGCCTGGCAACCGTTCGCATCCGTCACCGTCACATTGTACGTCGTCGTCGCCGCCGGAGATACCG
>CALEYM010000022.1 GCA_937926185.1 uncultured Bacteroidota bacterium
ATTGGCCAAGCGCTGGGTCTAACCAGAAACCCTCTAACCAGAAACCCTCTAACCTTCACCAACGTAGTACATATCCAGCCCCACTTTGTTTTTCGTTGCAATTTTTCCGCGGTATTCCCATTGAAATTCGTTTTGAGCCAAAGCCTGGACGGTTCCGCTTGCATTGACGCGACCCGGCTCGCAGGCTTCTTCCAGGCGGGCGGCAGTATTTACAGTGTCACCCCAGATGTCGTAGGCAAACTTTTTCACGCCCACCACGCCGGCCACGACCGGTCCGAAATGGATACCGATGCGGGCTTCGAAATAGGCCCTGCCGGTGGCGGCGCGTTCGGCTTTGAGTTTGTGCAGAAACTCCTGAATGTCGAGCGCGGCGTGGATCATGTCGGCAGGGCGATCATTGTGGTCAGAAAGACCGCTGGCACAGATATAGGCATCGCCTACCGTTTTGATTTTTTCGATGCGGTACCGGCTGGTAATGGTGTCGAAGCGGGAAAAACAGAAATCGAGTTCTTTCACCAGCATTTCGGGTTCGAGCTGTTCGGCAGCACGGGTGAAATTGACGAAATCGACGAACATGATGGTGGCGTGTTCGTAACGGCGGGCGGTTACTTTATTGGTGATCGTAAGTTCGGAAGCAACGGCTTTAGGCAGGATATTGAGCAACAGTTGTTCACTGCGCCGCCGCTTTTCCTCAATCATGGCGTTTTTTTCGGCCAACTCGCCCCGGGTGCGGCGGTTGGCGCGTTGGCGGAAATAATACAGCATACTCATGGCCAGAATCAGGCCTGCCAGTGCGGTGGTCCATATTCGCGTGGCCCGTTCTTTCCGGGCCATCAGTTCCGCTTCAATGGTTTGTTGCTTTCGCCGCTGCTCTTCGGCAGCCCGCCGCGCTTTAGCCTGGAGCAGTTCCGTCCGTTCGCGACTCCAGTTGTAGGCCGCGCGATAGTCGCCTTGCTGAGCCGTTACTTCCTGCAATTGCTCCACGGCCTGCAGCGACAAGTCCGGTAACGCACTGGCGTTGGCCGCTTCCCGCGCCCGTGTGAAGTAGTCGACGGCTTCCCGGTTGCGGCCACGGCGCCGGGCTACGTTTCCCCTAAAAAAACTGGCCTCCGCCTCGCGGCTTTTATCCTGTAATTCGGTGGCCAATGCCACTGCCTTTCCGGCATGTAAATCCGCCCGTTCGAGTTCATCGGCAAACAGGTTTTTGGCCAGTTTGAAATGGATGTCGAATTGATCCGCCGGCGTGGAGGCGCTACGCAGGCGTTCTTCCAATTCGCTCACCGTCTGCGCCGGCGTAGTGCCGGCGCAGCACAGCGCGAGCAGAAAGATCAGACTGGCAGGGAGGCGCATTTTGTATCAGGCTTGTTTACCGGATCCAAATACCTGCAGCTGATTCAGCGCCATCAGGTCTTTCAATGTTTTTTGCATGCCGTCCACCGAACCGTCGAGGAAAATAACGTTCCCCTTCCCGTGTTCCGTGAAGTTTTTCACCGCTTCCGTCCACATGGAAAACAGGATCACGGAAGTATCAAGGTGGGCTTCGCGCATTTCTTTGGCAGCCTGGCTCATCCCTCTGGCCACTTCTTCCCGGAACAATGCCACGGCCTGACCGCGCATCCGGGCAGCTTCGCGTTCGGCCTCGGCAGCGATCTTGATGGCATTACCCTCGGCTTCAGCCGACTTGGTTTTGGTGATGAGCAAGGCCTGGCCTTCGTTTTCGGCGGCCGCTTTCAGGTTGTTGGATGCCACGACTTTCGACATGGAGCGCATCACTTCTTCATCGAAGGTAATGTCGTTGATCTGCAGGTCGAGCAGGTGAAAACCCCAGTCCTCCAGCATGTGGTCGACGTTGGTTTTGACGGCCTCGGTGATCTCCCGGCGCAGGCCCAGGATTTCAGCCTGGCGTTTGGTGGCTACGTAAGCGCGGATGCTGCCTTCCACGGTGCGCGACAGGGAGGCCATAAAATCGCGGTCGCTGACAAACTTGAACGCCACTTTTTTGATGGTTTCTTCCCGGTTGTCCATGACGGCAAAAAGCAGCAGGGAGGTAAAATGTACGTTGGCCTGGTCGATGGTCACCGCCTGAAAAGTGAGCTCCACGGCGCGGTTCTGGATAGAAATCCGTTTAAAAATGGCCTCGATCAGGGGAACCCGGAAGTTCAGGCCCGGGTGGAGTGTGCGCTGGTATTTGCCGAAAATTGTAGTAACGGCTACCGTGCCCTGGCGCACGGTGACCAGACTCAACAGCAGCACGGCAATGACAATGGGAATGAAAAAACCGGTAAAATCCATAGATAAAATTGTTTGGTTTGGTATATCGAAATTTTAACAAAAATCGCTTCCTGAAGGCTCCGGGGAGAATACCTTGCCGCTTTTTTTGTACTTTGCCCTTTCCGGCACGTCAGTCGCCGCTAATTTTGCCGGCAAAATCGGAAATTTTCGACATGAATCCATATAAATACTTGTTGTTCATCGTCCTGCTCTTATTTGCCTGTTCTGCCGAAGCCCAGCGTTTGCGCGGCAGCGTGCGCGATGCCGATTCCGGCGCCCCATTGACAGGGGTCAGCATCAGCCTGGGTACCACCGCCGACATCGATGAACTGGCCATAACGACGGATGCGACGGGCGAATTCTACACTGACGTGCTGCGGCCAGGGAATTACCAATGCTTTTTCACGCTGGAAGGCTATGAACCACTGCTCGTCAGGGAAGTCCGGATTGTTTCCGGCAAAGAAAAGGTGCTGGATGTGGCTATGCGAACTTCTTCGACGCCCTTACCCGATGTAACGATAAAAGCCGCTGCGCCCGACCGCCGGGCTTTGCAACCGCTGGGCGAAATACCGCTCACCCGCGAACAAACGGACCGCTTCCCGGCCACTTTTTTCGATCCGGCCCGCTTGGCGCTCGCCTACCCGGGCGTGGCCAATACCGATGACCAGGCCAATGGCCTCACTATCCGCGGCAATGGCCCGGCCGGCGTACGCTGGCGCCTCGAAGGCGTGGACATCGTAAACCCCAACCACCTGCCCAACGCCGGCACCCTCGGCGACCGGCCCACTACCTCCAGCGGCGGCGTGCTGATGTTCTCGGCGCAACTGCTCGACAATTCCTCCCTGCTGACCGGCGCTTTCCCCGCCGGCTACGGCGATGCCCTGGGCGGCATCATGGACATGGCCTGGCGGCGCGGCAACCGCGAACGCGCCGAATTCACCGTGCAAGCCGGCCTTATCGGCATCGATCTGGCCGCCGAAGGGCCGCTCGATAAACAGCACCGCCACTCCTACCTGGCCAACTACCGCTACTCCACCGTGGGCCTGCTGGGTCAAATGGGTCTTTCTTTTGGCGGCGAAAAAATCAGTTTTCAGGATTTTTCCTTTAAAATGGATTTTTCGGGTAAAAAAGGCGGGCAGTGGTCGGTGTTCGGCGCCGGCGGGCTAAGCGATACCTATTTTACCCCGCCCGACGACAGCGCCGACGTGACGGTGTACAAAGATTTGTTCAATATTGAATTTGAATCACAAACGGTAGTTGCCGGCGTTTCACACTGGGCGCCGTTGGGGCGAAAGGCCTGGTGGAAAATCTCGGCCGTGGGTTCCGGCCAGGAAAACGAACGCCTGGCCACCGGGGCCGGTATCCGGGAAGCAGATGACAGCAAAGAAACCCGTTTCGGCGCTTCCACCACTTTTTTCTACCGCCCGAGCGAACAAAACAGGCTGCAGGCCGGCCTTAACGCGCAAGCCATAGATTTCGACGGCCAGGCTGCCCGCAATGAAATCCAAACGTTCGACGGCGATCTGACGGCGATGCTGTACCAGCCCTGGGCATCCTGGGAATGGACGGACCGGCAGAGGAAAACCACCGTTCGGGCGGGTATGCACGCCGCTGTTTTTAATATCCGGAACGAACCGGAATCTAATAACGCCGGTGTGGAACCTCGGCTGCTCATCACCCGGCGTTTTGGAAAAAAAAGCAGCCTGTCGCTGGGCTGGGGCTTACACAGTCAGCTCGCGCCGCTTTGGGTATATGCCGACCGCGCGCCGCAATCCAATATCGCCTACCCCAACCGCGGCCTGGGCTTCACCCGCTCGCAGCAGGCGAGCCTGCGCTACAGCCGGCAAAGCGGCGATTTCTGGCTGCTTAAATCGGAAATTTTTTACCAGCGGATATACGATGCACCGGTATCGGCTATTGCCGGCGATGCCTTTTCCATGCTCAATGTAAGTGAAATTCAATCGTTTAATCGCCTGTCGGCTACTGGCGCCGGCGAAAACAAAGGTATAGAACTATCGGCCGAGCGCTACCTCGAACGCGGCTGGTTTCTGCTGGCCAACGCCAGCCTGTTCGACGCCCGCTACCGGGGCAGCGACGGCGAGTGGCGCTCTTCCCGCTGGAACCTGCGCCATATCGCCAACCTGACCGCCGGCAAGGAATGGCAACGCGACCGCTGGCCGGAACGCAGCCGAACTTTTGGCGTCAACGGGCGCATCACCTGGGCCGGCGGCCGGCGCGCCGCGCCGGTGGATGCGGCCGCCTCTGCCGTCGCGCAAACTACCATTTATGACCTGTCCGATGGCTATTCCATCCGTCAGCAGGATTTTATCCGCCTCGACCTGCGCGTGTACTGGCGGCGCAATATCGGCGGCCGGCGCAACAGCACCTTTGCCATGGATTTTCAGAATGTGTCGATCCGGAATAACGTGGCCTACCAGTACTACGACCCGTACACAGGGCAGGTGGAAACGAAGGAACAACTTGGGTTGGTACCGAATTTGAGCTGGCGGCTGGAGTTTTGAGGAGTTACCTCAACTTTGTCTCAAATCCGCGATTTATGAAACGTCAACAATTATTTTTCGGATACCGCTTTGGGCGTTATTTGGCCATTTATTTAATATCCTGCTTAAGTCTGGCAAGCTTATATTCCCAGGGGCTTCACAAAATATACGAGGCGGGGCTAATCGGTTTCAATGTCGCCGAATTGCCTAATGGCAATTACCGACTGGTTGCAAACTCTGACTTGGCCAATTACACGGGTTTAGCCTTAAGGCATTTGATTCTTGAGATAGGTGCTGACGGATCGATGATTGATAGTTTAGATGTTAATTTCCAGCGGAGAACCTTTTGGTTGCGGGATATGACTTTTTTACAGCCCGGACGCGACTTTAGCTTTGATGACAGTACGTATGCTTTTATCAGAAGTACCGCGCAACATGATACCATCTGGACAAGAACAGTTACGGTTGCACCGGGAGCGGACGCGGTCGAATGGGCATTTGCAGACATCGATTCGTTGGGATTTTTATGGGTGGCAGGTGTTTGGTTTGACGCATCAAGCAACGACACAAGGCTAATCCTGATCAAGTTTAGACCGGATGGCGAAATTGTCTGGCAAAACATGTATCAAACAACCCAGTCCGGTCAGGTAATAGAAGAAATCAGCCCCGCATTCAAATTCACCCACGACCACGGTTGCATTCTGAGACAGTCTGTTTTCCCACAAACGCAGGTATTGAGATTCGACTCATCCGGCGCCATTGTTTGGCAAACGAATTTGCCCACTTATTCCTACAACAGCGATTTTACAACGAGCGAGGATGGAAGAAGCTTAATACTTGGTTTTTTGGGTATGTTTTGCCTGGACGCCTCGGGAAATACTTTATTCCAGTATAATTTGGATAGCCTCGGTAATTATTTTCATGATGGAGTGTCGTCCATTGCCGCAAAGGATTCGGGTTGGATAATTACCGATAAGGTTTATGTCAATTCATCGCGCCAATTTGTTTTAAAGCTATCCGCCTCCGGAGAACTGCAATGGCTCAGAATATATGATTTCCTGGCGAATATCAGAGCCGGCTCCGAGACTAAGAACGGCGAACTTCTATGGGCAGGCAGCGGGCCATCCCTGATCCGAATGGACTCCACCGGCGTCATTTTCAAAAACTACCTCACAGGCCGACTTGCCTACGACGAAAACACGGATTGCGCCGTTCAGCCGGCTGAAGACGGGATACCCGGATGGGTGATCAAACTGGAAAACAACGGCGCCGTTCAATACACGGTTTCCGACCCCGATGGAGCCTACTATTTCGCCCAGGCCGATACCGGCCAGCAAATCCTGACCCCGGTCGTTCAAAATTACCTGTGGCAGGCTTGTACGCCATCCTATACCGGGACCATCCCGCCAGACTCTTCCAACTATACGCTTTATCTCGACGCGCCCATCAAGTCAGTTTTTGATTGCCCGGTCATGACCGTCGACCTGGCCGTCCCACGCCTGCGCCGCTGCTTCAACAACACGTATGCGCTGCAGTGCTGCAATTACGGCAATCAGGCAGCTACCGACGCTTACGTCGAAGTGTACTTACCGCCACACTTCCTGATCCAAAGCGCTTCACAGAATTATACCCAGGACGGATTAAAGGTCACTTTCTCCCTCGGTACAGTCGGGCCGTTCGAATGTCGCGATATTCAGATGGTGGTATTACCCGATTGCGACTCCACAGTATTAGGCCAGTCGATGTGCGTAAGCGCCCATATTTGGCCCGATACGATCTGCGGGGCGCCGCCCGGTTGGTCGGGCGCCCTCATCGAAGTATCCGCTGCCTGCGACGGCGACAGCGTGCGGTTCAATATTCAAAACACCGGCAATGCCCCCACCAGCCAGACGCTCGATTTTATCGTGATCGACGACCATGTCATGACGCTCCAGGGCAGTTTCAACCTGGCGGCCCACGCCTCCCGAACGGAATCGTTCCCCGCCGACGGCAGCACCTGGCGCCTGCAGGCCGAGCAGGAGCCCGAAGCGCCGGGCGCTTCCATGCCTTCTATCGCGATGGAGGGTTGCACGGCAGGCGCCGGCGCCCCTTTCAATACCGGGTATATCATTCAATGGCCCAACGAAAACGGGTCGCCTTTCTGGGAACGCGACTGCCATGAACTCGTCGGTTCCTACGACCCGAACGCCAAACAGGCCGCCCCTGCCGGCGTCAATGACCCGCACTGGATCAAGCCGAATACGCCTGTCGAATACCTCGTTGAATTTCAGAACACCGGTACCGACACGGCTTTTACCGTGGTACTGCGCGATACGTTGTCGCCCTGGCTCGATCCGGCCAGCGTCCGGCCCGGCGCCGCCAGCCATCCGTATTCCTGGGATCTTTCAGGCGCCGGTATCCTCACCTTCCGTTTCGACCCCATAGCCCTGCCCGACAGCAACACCAACGAACCGGCTTCCCACGGCTTCGTTCAGTTTCTGGTACGCCAGTATCCCGATTTACCGGAGGGCACACTGCTGGAAAACCGCGCCGGTATCTACTTCGATTTCAACGAACCGGTGATCACCAATACGGTTTTTCATACCGTCGGGCGTGATTTTTTGCCTACCGTCGGAGTTGTTGACCCGACTGCCCAATTTTCGCCCGCTTTCGATCTTTATCCAAACCCCGCCGTGGGGTCCGTTTTTGCGTTTTTTAAAAATGAAAACCGCTCGGGCGGGGCTTTTACCCTTTTCGATGCGCTGGGCCGGGTAAAATGGACCGGAAAAGCGAACGGCGCCTCCACCGAAATCCGGAGGAATAATCTGCCTGACGGGGTGTATTGGCTGCGATGGGAGGGAGACGATGGTGGGGTGCAGCTTGTAAAGGTGGTTTGGCATTAAAAATTCGCCCCACATCACATTAAGAGTTGCCCCAGACGCCACACATCCTCAAACGAATTGTACAACGGCACCGGCGCGAAGCGGATCACGTTGGGCTCCCGCCAGTCGGCCACCACGCCATTTTCCGTCAGGAAATCATATAGCGCTTTGCCATTTTCATCGGTCAGGGCCGAGAGCTGGCAGCCGCGTGACGCCGGGTCGCGGGGGGTGATGATGCGGAAACGGTTTTTAACGCGGTTCGCTTCGTCGAGGATATACTCCATATAGCCGGTGAGGCGCAGGCTTTTTTCGCGTAGCGTCTCCATACCGGCTGCATCGAAAATATCGAGGCTGGCTTTGTGGGCGGCGAAGCTGAAAATCTGGGCATTGCTCAGTTGCCAGCCCTCGGCGCCGCGCATGGGTTTGAATCCCTTGCGCATTTTAAAACGCTCTTTTTCGTCGTGTCCCCACCAGCCGGCAAAACGCGGCAGGGCGGGATTATTGCCGTGGCGTTCGTGCACAAACGCGCCGGAAGGGCCGCCGGGGCCGGAGTTGAGGTATTTGTAGCTGCACCACACGGCAAAATCGGCGTCCCAGTCGTGCAGCCGCAGGGGCAGGTTGCCGGCGGCGTGGGCCAGGTCGAAGCCGGCATAAGCGCCCACGCGGTGCGCCGCGGCGGCGATAGCCGGCAGGTCGTAAAATTGGCCGGTGTAATAATTGACGCCGCCGAAAAGCACCAGCGCCACCTTGTCGCCTTCGCGTTCGATGGTTTCGATAATATCCGGCGTCCGGAGTGTATCGGCGCCGGCACGGGGCTCTATTTCCACGATAGCGCCTGAAGGGTCAAATCCGTGCCAGCGCACCTGGCTTTCCACGGCGTACTGGTCGCTGGGGAAAGCACCGGCTTCCATCACGATCTTGTAACGTTCGCGGGTGGGCCGGTAGAACGACACCATCATCAGGTGCAGGTTCACAGTGAGGGTATTCATCACCACCACTTCGTGGGGCAGAGCGCCCACCAGGCGGGCCGTTTGCGGGGTCAGGAATTTGTGATAATACATCCAGGGCAGTTCGCCCCGGAAATGGCCTTCCACGCCGTGGGTTTCCCACTGATCGAGTTCGGCGAGCAGGGCAGGACGCACGGTTTTGGGCTGAAGCCCCAGGGAGTTGCCGCAGAAATAGAGTACGGGCCGGCCCTGGTGTTGCGGAAACAAAAAGTTGTCGCGGTAATGACAGAACGGGTCTTGCAGGTCGAGGTTTTGGGCAAAGGCCAAAGTATTTTCGTAGCGCATATTATGGCAAACAGTGTTTCGGGCGCAAAGATTGAAAATGCATTTGGGTTGTGGCGGTTTAGAGGGGTTTAGAAAGTTTAGAGGGTTTAGAAAGTTTAGAGGGGTTTAGAGGGGTTTAGAGGGGTTTAGAGGGTTTAGAAGTTTAGAGACATTTTTTCTGAAATTCACGCCGTTGACAAACCGGTACAAGCCGCTGGCAAAAGCCAGCTTGACCCGGGGTAAACAGGGCAACACATTTGATACAACAAAACAGCCAATTTCCTTTTATACCCACTTGATAACCAGTGTAAATCAAAATTTTATGAAAACGCGACTTAGTTTCCTGCTTGCCCTGACGACCATGTTCACCCTTTCGGCCCAGGTACAATGGCGCGGTGGTTTTCCCGGCCATGAAACCGACTGGGAATGTGCCCGCAACTGGAGCGACGGCCGTATTCCGGACGATATGGACAATGTGCTGATCCCCGATTGTTCGACACGGGGTAATTTTTACCCGGTTATTCGCACCAAAGTTGCCCGCGTACAATCGATGGAAATCCACGGCAATGCCCGGGTAACCATCGCTGAAAATGGAAAACTGACCGTGCTGGGCTACGGTTTGCCCGGCGGCGCTTTGCTGAATCAGGGAGTGTTGGAAAACAAGGGTATGCTGGAAGTAATAGAACCGGTTATGCACGCCGTGAAATATACCGGCCCGGGAACCTTCATTCACCGGCGCAGCGACCTGAAAGCGGACGAATGTACGTTTCAATGTTCCTTGAACTAAGTCTCCACGTTGTTCTGTTCCGTTAAACGGCGCGATTCCAGGCAATAACCGAGTAATCGCCCCAAGCTTTCATCCCGGGCGGAGGCCTTGCCTGCGTAAACGCAGCCGTTATCGAGATTCAGATACCGTTGCTGATCCAGATTTTTGCCTTGCTCGCGGATAGATTCAATAGGGGTTGGCGTATGGCCATGAACGATAATTCGGTTGTCCAGCCAGTTATAGTCGATGTCCGAATACCAGCGGCGCGCCCAAAGCAGGGTATGCGCATCTTCCAGGGGATTCGGCTTGAAAAAATCCAGGCCACCGTGTACGCAAAGGCAAGTCCCGGCTTGGTGAAACAAAAGTGTCGACTTAAAGAAATCGATGTAGGCTTGGGGAATGTCCCGCGGCCGGTCGGCGCCGAAACTGGCCATCGTTTGACGGCCGCCGTTGATCAGCCACATCTCAAGATCGCCGGCGTCTTCCAACGCATCGAGCAGTAGTTGTTCGTGGTTGCCACGCAGACATAGCACTTCTTGTCCTGCTTCCCGGAGACCAAAAATCGTATCGATAACACCTTTGGAATCCGGCCCCCGGTCGATGTAATCGCCAAGTAAAATGAGTTGGTCATCTTCGCCCAAATTTAACTGTTCGAGCAAGGCCTGAAAAGTTCGGTTACAACCGTGTATGTCGCCGATGATAAAAGTCATTTTCAGTGGGCAATGGGCAGCGGGCAGTAGGCAGTGGGCGGCAGCGCCTACTGCCTACTGCGTAACGGGTTCCTGTTCAAAATTCAGTTTAAAGCCGATGCGTTGGTTTTCATCGGGGCGGTCGTCGTCGTAGTCTTCCCAATTGATAATTTCGGTGATAAAGGTTTCGAGATGGCGGATAAAGTAGGGTTCTTTCAACTCTTCCGGGCGATAGATCGCGATGGTTTTGGGCGGTTGAGGCTGGCCGTATTTTTCAATGTAGGGATAATTGATCAGGACGAGGATTTTTCCGTTGAACAACTGCTGGTACACCAGCGAGCCGTTTTGTTTGATCAGGTCGCGATGCAGGCCGTCGCCTACAGGTTCCCCCAGGCCGCTTTTTACGCTCCCCAGAGACAGTGTGACAGCCTCCAGATTCCTGATGTCGCTGCGCTCTTCAATGGTACAGGGCAGATTGGCCAACACAGTGGCTTTATGGAGCAGTTCCAGGATATCTTTTTTTAAGTTTTTATGCCAGATTTCCCGGTAAGTTTTGGTGTTTTCCAAAATTTCCCGGTAACGCTCTACTTTGCGCTGGAAGTTGTGGTAGTCTTGTT